>CAXTLE010000134.1:0-8006 GCA_964244855.1 uncultured Aestuariivirga sp.
ACACAAACCACGCCGTCATCTTCCTGACAGGCCACGACGCCACCGGAAAAATGCCAGCCAACGTCAACTGGGCCGCCATCGCCACGGCAGCGCCCGTCATCGTAATGTATATGGGTGTCAAGAACTTGGGCGAGATTGCAAAGACTTTGATTGAGGCCGGACGCAAAGCCGATGACCCCGTCGCCATCGTCTCAAACGCCTCATTGCCACACCAGCAAGTCGCCATCACCAACCTTGCGGAAGCAGGAAAGTTTGTAGCCGAACACAACCCACCCACCCCCGCCATCGTGGTCGTAGGCCACGCCTCCGACTGGCGCTCACTGCTGGATTGGTACGGCCCGTCGCTGCGGGACAACAAGATTGGGTAAGGCTTTGTTCTCCACATGAACCCTCACGTACCGTCATTCCCGCTAACGCGGGAATCCAGACTTTCAACAAGCGAGGACGTCGAAAGTCTGGATTCCCGCGTTCGCGGGAATGACGAGATTGTGGCAAGTGAATTCCAATGATTGGACATCCCTCAAACTGCCTCATCATCGCCGCACCCCATTCCGGCAGCGGCAAAACCCTCGTCACTCTCGGCCTCATTCGCGCCCTGCGGAACGCAGGCCACGCCGTCGCATCAGCAAAACTCGGCCCAGACTATATCGACCCGCAATTTCACAGTGCCGCGTCCGGCCACCCTTGCGTCAACCTGGACCCTTGGGCCATGGGCACGTCCGCCTGCGCTGCACTGCTGAACAATACAGCCGACATCACCATCATCGAAGGCGTCATGGGACTGTTTGACGGTCCGGACGGCGCAAATGGCTCCACGGCAGATTTGGCCGCCGATCTCAGCATCCCCGTCATGCTGGTCATCGACTGCGCCCACCAGGCCCAATCCATTGCAGCCCTCGTCGAAGGCTTCAAAAACCACCGCCCTGATGTTCACATCGCAGCGCTATTCCTCAACCGCGTGAAAAGTGATCGCCACGCCGCCATCCTGCACAACGCACTGGCTGAAACCCATATTCCCATTCTCGGACAACTGCGTCAGAACGACTCACTCCACATGCCGTCCCGCCATCTCGGATTGGTACAAGCGCTGGAAAATCAACAGCTTGAAACCTTTCTTGAAGCTGTCGCAGCAGGAGTCGCACGTGAAACAAAACTTGACAAGCTGTTGGAAATTGCAAGACCACCAACGAATCAAGCCGTTTCAAACGCTGTCCTACTGCCCCCACTGTCCCAGACCATCGCAATCGCGCGTGATCAGGCTTTCGCATTCGCCTATCCGCACCTGCTCGACGGTTGGCGGAAAGCCGGAGCTGAACTCAGCTTTTTCTCGCCCCTCAACAATGAGGCCCCGTCCAAAGCCGAAGCGATTTTTCTGCCCGGAGGCTACCCCGAACTCCACGCCGGAAAACTCGCCGCCAACGCGATCTTCCTGGATGCACTTCGCATAAGCAACGCTATGATCTACGGCGAGTGTGGAGGTTACATGACCTTGGGCGAAAGCCTTACCGATGCCGAAGGCCAGCGCCACGCCATGGCGGGACTGCTCCCCCTCGAAACCAGCTTCGCCGCCCGCAAACTGCACTTAGGATACCGTCAACTCACATCGCTCACCAAACATTTCCCCACGAATCTGCGCGGCCACGAATTCCACTATGCGACCATCATCAACGAAGGCGAAGGTGACCGCTTGTTTGCGGCCACTTCAGCCAACGGAACCTTACTTCCATCCATGGGCCTCAAGCGCGGCAATGTCATGGGCTCCTTCGCCCACATCATCAGCGTAGCCCCATGACCGCCAAGGCCATCATGTTCATGGGCACAGGCTCCGATGTGGGAAAATCCCTCATCGTCGCGGGCCTCTGCCGTCTGCTCGCCAATCGCGGATTGAAAGTTGCACCCTTCAAACCACAAAACATGTCAAACAATGCAGCAGCCGTTGAAGGCGGCGAAATCGGTCGCGCCCAAGCCCTGCAAGCCCGTGCGGCAAAGGTCACGCCAACGATCCACATGAACCCCGTCCTGCTGAAACCGGAATCAGAACGCGGCGCGCAAGTCATCGTGCAGGGCCAACGCGCAGCCACCATGACAGCCCGGGATTTCTTCAAAAACCGCACCCAGTTCATGCCCGCCATTCTCGACAGCTTTCATAAACTGGCCGCCCAACACGACATCATCCTCGTCGAAGGTGCCGGCAGTCCCGCTGAAACCAATCTCCGCCAAGGCGATCTCGCCAACATGGGTTTTGCCGAAGCGGCTGACATCCCGGTTGTGCTTATCGGCGACATTCACCGTGGCGGCGTCATCGCCTCCCTCGTCGGCACCCACACCGTCTTAAGCGCCACTGACAACGCCCGCATAAAAGCCCTCCTGATCAACAAGTTCCATGGCGATCCCGATCTGTTTTCTGAAGGCCTGAAAACCATCGAATCCCGCACCCATTGGAAAAGCCTCGGCGTCATCCCGCATTTCACCAACGCCCATCGCCTGCCCGCCGAAGATGCCGTAGCACTGGAAGAAGGCCTCCAATCCCAAACCGGCCCGCTCAAAATCTGCGTCCTCCGCCTGCCCCGAATCGCAAACTTCGACGATCTTGATCCGCTGCGCCTCGAACCCGGCGTAACCCTTCAATTCATTCAACCGGGCGAAGCCCTGCCCGGCGACTGCACCCTCGTCATCATTCCCGGTTCCAAATCCACCATGGCCGATCTCGCCGCACTCCGGTCCAACGGCTGGGACATTGACATCGCCGCCCACGTCAGGCGCGGCGGAAAAGTTCTGGGCGTCTGCGGGGGCTATCAAATGCTGGGAACGGCAATCCACGATCCGCATGGCCTCGAAGCACCAGCATCAAGCGTCCAAGGCCTCGGCCTCCTCAACGTCGAAACCACTCTGACCGCTGACAAAACGGTAACCCCCACAACCGCCATCCACGCCGCATCAGGCGAAACCATCTCCGCTTACGAAATCCACTTGGGCAAAACCTCTGGTCCCGATTGTGCAACCCCTTTTGCACACACAGAAACCGGACGAGAAGGCGCGTCAAACGGCAACATCACCGGCACCTACCTGCACGGCTGTTTCAGCGCCGACGGATTCCGCAGCACATTCCTGAAATCGCTTGGTCACAACGGAAGTGATTTGGCTTATGAAGCCATGGTGGAAAAGACACTGGACGAACTGGCAGCGCATTTGGAACAGCACTTGGACATCGACGCATTGATGGAAATTGCCCGATGATGGAAACTCATTTGCAAAGTTCACCACCCCTGGCCCCTCATCCGCCCTTCGGGCACCTTCTCTCGCTGGAAGAAGCGGGAGAAGGCCTTCATGACTATCGCCTTCTCCCGCCCCTTTTGGCGGAAGAAGGTGCCCGAAGGGCGGATGAGGGACCGCGCGCGATGAGCTTGAATAAACTCGAAACGCGCTAGTCAACATGCTCCACCTCCCCCAAGCCGCCCTCGCCACCCTCATCGAGCGTTACCTCGGCTATCCCGATGCCCTCTTCCGCATTATCGGCCACCCCGTGCAATGGATCGGTGCCCTCATCTCCTGGCTTGACCAGTCTCTCAACACAAAACCCGATGATGAAATCGAAGGCCTGTTGCGCGGTGGCGTGGCCGTCATATTACTCCTGGGTGCCACCGCCTTCCCCGCTTACATGCTGCAAGACCTGCTGAACGGCATCCCCGGCGGCTGGCTCATCAACGCACTCATCGCCACCGCCTTCATTGCGCAGAAATCCATGTACGACCACGTGCAGGATGTAAGCCACGCCTTGTCATCGACAATCACTGAAGCCCGTGTCGCCGTTGCCAAAATTGTAGGCCGCGACACCACCCAACTCGATGAATCCGGCATTGCCAAAGCCGCCCTTGAAAGCCTCGCCGAAAACACGGCCGATGGCATTGTGGCGCCCGTATTGTGGTACGCCCTGCTGGGTCTTCCCGGCATCCTCGCCTACAAGGCCATCAACACCGCCGACTCGATGATCGGCCACAAATCCGACCGCCACCTGTTCTTCGGTTTCTGCGCCGCGAAATTGGACGACCTCGTAAACCTGCCCGCCTCTCGCTTGACCGCACTTTTCTTCGCAGCCGCCGCTGCTTTCACATCAACTGACTCCGCCAAACAAGCCCTGCAATCAGTATGGAACGACGCCGGAAAACACAAATCCCCCAACGCCGGCTGGCCGGAAGCCGCCATGGCTGGAGCCCTCGGCCTGAAATTCGGCGGCCCCCGCGCTTACGAAGACGGCATGGTCGATTTACCCTGGATGGGACATGGCCGCGAAACCATGTCCCGCGCCGACATTGCAGCGGGTATAGCCCTTTACGACAAGGCCTTGTGGATCATGTTCGCGCTTCTGGCACTTCTGGCAATCGCCCTTTAAGCACCAGCGGCAAACCCGCCGCAACGAACACCACGTTATCAGCCACCGCGGCCACCCGTTGATTGAGCACCCCTTGCGCATCACGAAAGCGTCGCCCCAAAGCATTGTCGGGAACAAGGCTCAAACCGACTTCATTCGACACCAACACAACGTCAGCCTGAATCCCCGCAAGCACACTGGTCAGCGCCGTCGCAGGGCCATCCCAATCCAGCTCACCCAACATCAAATTCGACAACCACAATGTCAGGCAATCCACGAGAACAAATCGCCCATTGCCATCAACCTCAGCCAATTTAAGCGGCAGCGCCAACTCTTCCTCATGCGTGATCCAACCCTCGCCACGCTGAACTTTATGCTTGGCAATGCGTTCCCGCATCTCGTCATCATAAGCCTGCGCCGTCGCGATGTAATGCTTATCGCCAAAAGCCAAACTCTCCGCCAACCGCGACTTGCCAGACCGCGCTCCGCCAAGAATCAGCGAAACCGTCATGCCCCCACCGGTGGAATCCGCGCAATGAAATGACCACGCATCGCATCAGGCCATTGCTTGAACGGAACTTCCCCGGTTGCCGTCGCACCATGTGAATCAAACCACTGCAAAATCGCCACAGCCTGCTCTTTCGTAGCCGCGTGCCTGCCCGTGATATAGGAAAACCGTTCCGTATCGCGAATGACGACACTGCAACTCTGTGTGCAATTCCACAGGCAATTCTGCTCGACAACATCCACATCATTGCGACCCAGCTCAGCCAACACAACGCGCAGCTCCGCAATCAAGGTCTGCCCACCCGTGCGACCATCTCCGGCGAACTTGGTGCCATCAGGAAACCGGCAGGTATTGCACAACACAATACTACGCATTGAATTTCACCCGACTTAAACAGTAAATTTCTTCACCCTCCCCCTTGTGGGGAGGGCCGGGGTGGGGGGCGCTCGGAGTTTCAAACACATTGAAAGAATTCTTTTTCACAACGAAAGCCGGAGCGACCCCCACCCTAACCCTCCCCACAAGGGGGAGGGAATTCGTGTGGTACGCAGCACCGTGATCATCCACCACGTCCAACCCAGAAATCATTTTGAACATCATGGCCTTCCATGTAGCTTGAAACTCCACCTGTCAACGTGACCAAACCGGCATGCCTTTTCAACAAATCGCCTTCATCGCCTCCGAAGCCCCCGCTGCCAAACGCGCATTTACCCGTTTGACCAAACTCTATGGCAACACCGACACTGCAACAGCCGACGTGGTGGTGGCCTTGGGCGGTGATGGCCACATGCTGCAAACCATGCATAAAATGGTGTCCACCGGTGTTCCCATTTATGGCATGAACCGCGGCACCATTGGCTTTCTGATGAATAATTTCTCGGAAACCAATCTGCGCCAACGCCTCGAAGCTGCCGAACACACCACCATCCATCCCCTCAAAATGACGGCAATTGATGCTGCCGGGAAAAAACACTCCGGCATCGCCTTCAACGAAGTCTCACTGCTGCGCCAACGCCACCAAGCCGCAAAAATCGCCGTTCACATCGACGGCAAAGAACGCCTGAAAGAATTGATCTGTGACGGTCTGCTGCTGGCCACACCCGTCGGCAGCACGGCGTATAACCTCTCAGCCGATGGACCGATCCTGCCCATGGGCTCACCACTGCTGGCACTCACCCCCATCAGCGCCTTCCGGCCCCGCCGTTGGCGCGGCGCTATATTGCCGAGGAACGCCAAAGTAACCCTCATCATAAACGACGCCGAAAAACGCCCCGTCGCCGCCGTCGCCGATCACCTTGAAGTCCGCCAGGTCGTCAAGGTCGAGATCGTAGAAGACAAAAAACGCATTGTGAAAATGCTGTTTGACCCTGGACATAGTCTGGCCGAGCGGGTGTTGAACGAACAGTTCAGGTTTTAAGGCGTCCCTCACCTGGCACGTTCCGCGCCGTCCTCTCCCGCAAGCATGATGAGAGGTGAAGGCCCTCACTTCTCCCGCTTGCAGGAGAAGGTGGATCGCACAAAGTGCGAGACGGATGAGGGCCGTCAGGCCGCCCGCAACATATCCGACTTCAACTTCTTCGCAATTTTCCGCACCTTGTCATCGGCAAAGCGCCCGACATAATCCATGAGCTTGGCCTGATCGCGTACGCCGATCGATCCAAATTGCATCATCAACACTTCCAGCAAACGCCGACCAAATCCATCGGCATCCAGCCGCACATCTTCTTCCCGCGCCTGCGCTGCAACGTCCGTCGCGCACGAAATAATCGCATGGCATCCCGTCGGCAACATCGAACGGTTCAGCATGGATTTGACCCCCGCTGCTCCCCGCGTCAGCATCAACTCCAACACCCGTTCTGCATGCTGGCCCGACAAATGCCCAAGTGCCGCTGCCACCACTTCCATATTTCCGAGACACGACGCCCGCACAATCAGCGATGGCGTCAACATGTTTTGAGACGCCAGGAACTGCATGCCGAAACTGCGCTCAGCCGAATCAGCCTGCTTCAACACCTGCAATACAGCGCCCTCTTCGGCATCAGCCACCAGATCATTGGCATCATTCGCAGGCATCCAGCCGCGTTCCGCCATCATCTGCCGCATGCGCACGGCGGCGCGTTTGGCTTGCGTAATGCGAATATCCAGCGGCAAATCCGCCCGCAGCAATAACCGGTCTACAACATCGCCTGATTGTCCAAGCCGTGTATAAATCTGGTGCAAATCCGGCGGCGTCAATTTCACTTTTGCATTGTTGAGAAGTGCTGCCGCAGCCGCAGCCGAACCAGCCCGCACAATAAACAATACAGCTTCTGCAGAAATATCAGGCCGCATCGCCACAGTCTTCTGCCGCGCCTCGTCACCCACGCGTAAAATCGCCTGCATATGCCACGAATTCAGCGATGGTGTTGACGCCAGAAACGGCAGCGCAATCGCATCTTCATCAGCGATAACCGCAAAAATCAAATCCTGGTTGACGTTCTCAACCGATGTCAGTTCATCCACCAAAACGCGCCGCACATTGCGGTCAACATCGACAGCCAACTTCATCAAAATCGGCACCACCTGATCGCGTTCAATCGCAGACGTATCGGGGTCATCAATCAAGCCGACAAGTTGTCGGGCAAGTGCTTGCCGCGCTTCAGCCTGCCCACATTCGAGCACTGCCTCCAACACTGTCACATCTAAACCAGCCTCTGACTCCACACGCATCTTGATCACCCACTCATCCCGGTCATTGGGACTTTAGAAATCAGGACTTAACAAACCGTTCACCACGATTGTTAATCAGGCTGCAACAGCCAGCAATACGCCAGATTGCGTAAGCTTGAAGCGCAGCAGATCCAGATCAAACGGCACCATCATGAATTCAGATGCACCATTTAAAATACTATCGCCCATCTGCGCCATGCTGGTTTCCGACGCATAGAGAATAACAACAGGCCGACCGGTGTTGCGGTTTTGATAGCGCACAAGACGCAAAAATTCATTGGCATGTGGCAGGGTAGACACATCAAGCATCACCACATCCGGCTTGTTATCGTGGCAGAAACGAATGGCGGCCTCCATGTCAGAAAGCTGGTGAGATACCACACCAAGCTGGTCCAGCAGGCCGGAAATGCGGTCACGCTC
>CAXTLE010000135.1:0-7987 GCA_964244855.1 uncultured Aestuariivirga sp.
GGGAGTCTGTATAGAGCAGGCTCCCATTTGTTTTGGAGATTCCCATGGCGAAGACCGCAGTAAAGAAAAAGCCCACCAAGAAAGCATCAGCCAAGGCGAAAAAAGCCAAACCGCTATTTCCAGGCTTCTTCAAAGATAGACTTGCAAAGGCTGATCCCAAAATCGCAAAAGCCATTCAATCTGAATTGTTGCGGCAGCAAAACGAAATTGAACTGATCGCGTCGGAAAACATTGTCTCCCGCGCCGTGCTTGAAGCACAAGGGTCAGTGATGACCAATAAATACGCCGAAGGCTATCCTGGCCGTCGCTACTATGGTGGCTGTCAATATGTTGACATATCGGAACAACTCGCCATTGACCGTGCCAAACAATTGTTCGGTGCGAACTTTGCAAACGTCCAGCCGCATTCCGGCGCCACTGCGAACCAGGGTGTGTTCTTTGCGTTGTTGCAGCCCGGCGACACGTTCATGGGCCTCGACCTCGCCTGTGGTGGTCACTTGACCCATGGTTCACCCGTCAACCAGTCCGGCAAATGGTTCAATGTAGCGTCCTACAAGGTGCGCGAAGACAATCACCAGATTGACTATGATGCGGTAGCCAAGCAAGCCCTTGAAGTGAAACCAAAGCTGATCATCGCAGGTGGTTCCGCATATCCCCGCATCATTGACTTCAAACGCTTCCGCGAAATTGCAGACAGTGTCGGCGCCTATCTCTTCGTTGACATGGCCCATTTTGCGGGCCTCGTCGCTGGTGGCGTGCATCCGAACCCGGTTGAACATGCACATGTCGTCACCACAACAACCCACAAAACACTGCGCGGCCCACGCGGTGGTTTGATTTTGACAAACGATGAAGCCCTAGGCAAAAAATTCAACTCGGCGATTTTTCCAGGGATCATTGGTGGTCCACTGGAACACGTCATCGCCGCCAAAGCTGTGGCCTTTGGCGAAGCGCTGAAACCGGCTTTCAAAAAATACGCAGCACAAGTGGCGAAAAACGCCAAAACCTTGGCCGCAACAATGGTGGAAGGCGGCTGTGACATTACCTCGGGCGGCACCGACACGCATTTGATGTTGGTGGACCTGCGCAAAAAAGCCGTTTCGGGCAAGGATGCCGAGAAAGCACTGGGCCGCGCATACATCACCTGCAACAAGAACAGCATTCCGTTCGATCCTGCGCCTTTTACCATCACGTCGGGAATTCGATTGGGAACACCAGCTGGCACCACGCGCGGTTTTGGCGAAGCTGAATTCCGCACCGTTGGAAATCTCATCATTGAAGTGCTTGATGGTCTTTCGAAGAATGGTGAAGCCGGAAACGCAAAGGTCGAGAAAGCCGTAAAAAACAAAGTCCTGGCTCTCACCAAAAAGTTTCCGATTTATAGCTGAGGGGAGACCAATACATGCGCTGTCCATTCTGTAGCAATGCCGACACGCAGGTGAAAGACTCACGCGCGACAGAAGACAATTCTGCCATCCGCCGTCGCCGCATATGTGTCGATTGCGGTGGCCGATTCACCACATTTGAGCGCGTGCAATTGCGCGAACTCATGGTGGTGAAACGCTCGGGCCGCCGCACGCCGTTTGACCGTGACAAACTCGCACGTTCGGTTTCTGTGGCGCTGCGCAAACGTCCGGTCGAAGCCGAACGCGTTGAACGCATGATCTCCGGCATCGTGCGCCAACTCGAAAGCTTGGGCGAAAGCGAAATCAAATCCGAACAGGTTGGCGAACTTGTCATGGAGGGTCTCCGCAATCTCGATGACGTGGCCTATGTACGTTTCGCCTCCGTCTACAAGAATTTCCGCGAGGCCAAGGACTTTGAGGAGATCATCGGCGAGCTGAATACGGAAGAGGACGAAATTCAGTAAAGCGATTTGACTCCCCTGCATCTTCAGGTTTAACAGGCACGAATGTCAGCGACGGCTGCGAAATAATGTATCCGGGGGGATGGATCGGCGATGTTTCACAACAAGCACATATGGCTTGGAGCTTTTTTATTGACCGCTTCGCTGTCGTCAGCACAAGCGGTGCCCACCTGCAATTCGCACCGAGAATTTCCGGCTGTAGATCTTTCGCAGCCCGTTACCACAATCAACACGAAGAGTGGCAAATCCGGTCTTGACGGTTTGAAAGCCATCGGCGTCAAAACCATTGCCCGATACTACAATTGGGTGGAGCCTGACACCAGCTGCAAGTCGCTGTTCCCGAAAGAGTCAGACGCCATCATTGCAGCGGGCTTCAACATCATCACCATTTTCCAACATGAAAACTCCGACCCCGAAACTTTTTTTGCCAAGGGCAGGGGGGCTCGTGATGCGCGCGAGGCTCTTGCCATGGCCGCGGCGAACGGACAGCCTGCAGGTTCGGCAATTTATTTCGCTGTTGATGGCGTTGATCAAACTGTGAAAGACTCAGTTTTTGAATGGAACGTCAACAAGGGCGCCAGTGTAAATCCAGCACGACGCAAACGTCTTTTGAAGGCCGATCGGTCTTTTCGAAAGCACATCCAATTCTACGAACGCTTTCGCAAATATCATCGCAGCGCTTTCGGCAAGCATGCAACCGCTGTGCAGGCGGGTGATATGTTGCCGCATGTCAATCGCTACTTCACCGAGTTGAACCGCGTGATGAAAGTCGATGGACGCTACCATATAGGTGTCTACGGTAGCGGCATGGTGTGCAAACACCTGATGAGCAAAAAACTCGCTGAACATTGTTGGCTCGCCATGTCAACAGGTTGGCCGCTAACGAAAGAAGTTCAGGCCAGCGGCAACTGGAGCCTGGTGCAACAGCAGACGACATTCTGCAAAGGCTGGAAATTCAACGATAGCGAAATGGCAAGATTTGATTTCAACCGCATGAAATCTGGCGACATGGGCCAATGGGGCAAGAAGGGCAAAGTGACGCCTGCAGCAGCACTACCTTCAAAGTGCCGACCAAGCTGGTGAATATTGTTTTGCCGGATTCAGAATGCCCACTCAACTCCGACCTCAAGCATCGGCTCGGAAGTGGGCTTCAGATTTTCAATTATTGTATAGTTCATGCCCGCCGAGCCGTAGACGCTAAATCCGTTGTCGTGCTTCCAGGCCAGCCTTACGGTTGGAGACAATTCTGACTCTGGTCCAGTCACGCGGCGTTCAAAAACTGCATCAAGTAAAAAGGAAAACTTCAAATTGGGCGTCAGTTCTTGCAACACTTCAAGGCGACTGGAATAATATGGATACAAATCCGGTAAACCTGAGGTGTCCTGTTCGATGCCCGCACCCAAACCCAATGAAATTTCGGAGCCGTCGCGCACCAGCCATTTCAAATCAACATATGGACCAACGACAGTGATGTTTTTACCATTATAGGCATCACGTGATGCAAACATCACTGCGAAATCACCCGATAATTTGGGGTAGGCAAAGGTTATGCCCCCGATCAATTCCGGTCCGGAAAATCCCCGGTCAGGACTTTTGAAATAATCCCTTTCCACAAAAGCTGCTTCGACGAAGGGCCGCAACACGGCATCGTGCAAGAGCGTCATGCGAACAGCAGCTTCGCTCTCAACAAGATTTTCAACACTCCGGTCGAGCGATGAATAGCCTTTCTGTGTCGTGTTTTCAAAACGACGCATTTCAGCCCCGACGTCAGCTTTAACTTTGACGTTTTCAAACTCATGCTCAAGCCCGACATCACCCCGGAATATGTGAAACTGCTTGATCGCTTCCGAACGTTCGCGATCAAAGCCATAGGCCGCATCCAATGCCAGTTCCGTATTCGGTGCAAGTTTCGTCTTGCCATGCCATTCCAGTTTTGCATTTGAATCGCCTATGCCGTCGTCGAATTGACTGCGGGCATCAACAAGCAATGAAAAGTCCCAATTCGACAGCGTCCAGTCTTCTTTGACATTCATCGTCACAAACGGCAGCATCTGTTCACTGCCAGAAATTCCACTTGAAATCATTGTATCGGATTTTGCGGTGCCGCTGATTGCAATTGCGAGCAAAAGAGTTGGAAAGACTGTGTGCAAGCGCTTGCACACAGTCTTTCCGCATTCAAGAATGGCTTGGCCCATAGCCGCCAAACCCTAAGCAGAAATCAAACCCGGCATTCTGGATGTTGGGCAACATCTTGCGGCGTATCGCAACCTGAACCGCCTGGTACGCGCTTCTTTGCGCGCTTGGCTTCCTGAATAAGGTTCAGGCCTTCAAATGCCTTGCCGTCTGCACGTTTTGCGGCAGGGGTGCATTCTGGATGTTCGGCAATGTCACGTGGTGTATTGCAGCCGGAGCCGCCGGGAACGCGTGGCTTCGCCCGCTTGGCTTCCATATCATTGTATTGAATTTTTGTCTTCAAAGCGGCACTTCCGTCTGTCACAGGCGCGACGGCGTAACATGCAGTTGTGATTGCGAAAATAATTGCGGCAGATGCCAACAGTGTTTTGGTCATAATGTAGTCTCCTCGGTTGAATGAACTCTTCATAAGTTCACGCATTGTTAACTACGCTCGCATCGCTGACAGTTTGCGTACTTGAACCGTCAGCGAAAAGTCAGTGTTGAAATCTCCGCCACCATTGCCAGCCCGCCATCTAACCGCTAGATGCTGCACCTCCGCTGATTGAAAGTTTGAACCTGCATAATGACGTCACCTCGCCGCCCACCCACAGCACGTTCCGCCGCACGACTGGGTGCCGTTCAGGCCATGTATCAATTGGATATCGGTGGGGCCGATCTGGGAGAAACCTTGGCACAATTCTCATCGCGTGTGACGGGCGATAATTTCGACAATGGCGAGACCGGGCAGGCCGATTTCAAGCATCTCCGCGAAGTGGTGGAAGGGGCCGTACGCGAGCAGGCGCTGCTCGATCCCGCAATTGACAAGGTGTTGGACAAGGATTGGCCATTGCATCGTTTGGATGCAACTGTGCGCGCGATAATCCGCTGTGCTGCGTTTGAACTTTTCTTCAAGGACAACGTGCCCGCAAAAGTCGCGATCAATGAATACGTCGATGTGGCCACAGCATTCTATGAAGATGGTGATGAGCCCCGCTTCGTCAACGGTGCCCTCAACACTTTGGCCCGCCAGCGCCGTCCGGAAGAATTCGCATAATTGCCACATTTCCTCACACAGGAAAATAACGCTTGACACCGCGCGGTGATTGAGCTATATCTTGTCATACTCCAGAAATGGGTCACCCCTTCTGCGCGCCACCAACAATAGTTTTGAGCCGATCATGAAAACGACGTTGGGGCGTTCGGGAGAGATATTCTGTGACTCGAACAAGCGTAATAAATAACGTAGAATTAAAACTGACGCAAAACATCGCATTCCTGGAGAATGTGTGGGCGGGTTATGTGTTTTGGCAAACACAGGACAAAAGTTACCCAAGAAATTGAATATACCGATTTATGAAGTGACATGTATTCCGTTCACGGGAACAGGCAAACCCGAAGCCTTGAAGCATGAACTCGCCGGATGTCGGTCAAGACGTGTTACAGATAAACTTCGACTGGTTTATCGGATGAAAGTGGAGGGCTGGGGATTGCACAGGGCAGGTTTCATTATTGGTGGAGGTAAAAAACGTGGGTCAACACATTAAAAAAGCAGACGATTGAATTCAAAAAGGTTGTTATAATTAATTGAATGGAATGTCACCGTAAATTGCGCCTTCATTGTATATGTTTTGATATCGTAAGAACTTTAACAGCCAGACTGTGCCGCGACGAATTCAGTGATTGATGTTGAAAGCGATTAAATGCGCAACGTTCTTGCTGAGACTTGCGAGGACATTTTTGAAGGGGTCATTTGGTGGTCGGTTACGAGCAGGAGAATTGCCCGACCAGGGTACTTCTCCAATTTGAAGAAAGCAGGCACAAAATATTAGAAACAACCCAAACTGCATTCAATGCAAAGCTACACCCGCACGCAGCTCAATTGCCGCGTGCAGGTGAACACGTTCCTAGTCGTCGCAAGTTCCCGATGCCTGCGCGGTTGCCGCTTCGAATTCAGCGACCCTTACGGTATCTTGCCAGAAGTTGCGATAGGTCACAATTGCGTTCGGCATAATACGTTGTTTGGGAGTTCCGCTGCCGCAGACCGAATATCCTAGTCCACTGAAAGTGGCCTTGTTGTTAAAAACATAGTAACCATCCGGATTTCCCGCATCGCGCGCCACGTGGCAGGTTCTGCAGGTTTTTCCATACACTTCATGGTAGGCGTTGATATCTTGCGGGCTGTTGTCCCATTCCGCCGGAGGTGCAGGAAGCGTTGGCAACGGATTCCCTGCAAAGCCCGAAGGATACCATGCATTGATTAAACTTCCGATTGGGGCAGTCGGGTTGGCGTTTCTAACCATTTCATTTAGCCGTGCAAAATTTCCGAATTCGGCGGCGTTGGGATGGGGACCGCCAGCGGGTTGGCCATAAGTCCAGGATTCTCCTGCCGCATACCTAAATGAAGGCAGATCGAACTCCCGGAAGCGGGCGTGAGCAACTTTGTTGTTTGCTGAAAGTTGCGCATTTCCACCATGGCAGACTGAACATAGCTGTGGGACAGGCTTTGGACCTAAGCCATCCAGATCGGCAAAAGACAATCGGCCGGATGTAGCAACTCCGCCTCCATAAACATAGAATTGTACCGCTTCATTGGCAGGGTTCGCCGCGGCATTGAACTCCATGGCGACTGTTGCGCCTCTGGTTAACTGGTTTTTACTTGCTGCGTCGTCCGCATTGGCGGGGTTTTGGTCTGGCAACCCGTAGTTTGTAACGTAACATGCCAAATTTGAACCCGTTTTGAGACAATTCATGTCGCGGCCAAATCCCAAGTCATTATGATTGAGATAGGCTTGGTTGACGTAGCTGGTGTTGCCATTCCCACCGCCCGTCGCAGCATCAAAGCCATTTGCTCCCCACCAGCCTCCAAGTGTTGTCTTTGTATTCGCAGGATCAATAGCCGTGTAGTAAGCTTGCGTAATCGCTTGAGAGTTGGGTGGATTAAAGTCACCGTAAGGACCTGTCAGGAAGCTGGCACGACCTGTAGCATCCTGCGCGCCGTAATTCGGCAAAATACCTTTTGCCGGACTGATGACAATCGGAACACCACATTCCGTGTAGGGATAATCAGGCCATAAATTTGTGCCTGTCATTTGTGGCCGATTATCAGTGTTGATGATATTGTCAAAAACAACATTGGTTTGAGTTGTACCGCTGGAAGACGGAGTGCCGCGTAATTCCAGCCTTAGCGTGTTTGGCGGGAATGACGTACCAAAGGGAATTCGGTAGATCGCATGATAGTTTCCGTTGCCACTGGTTACTGCTGTCTCTTTTACTTGTACGGCATTGCCGTTATATGAAACATAAGCGCGCAGCACCAAATTGCTCCAGCTGTTAAAAGCAGAGTCAATTTCAACTCTTGCACAGGTCGAAACAAGCGGGTCGGTTCCAGACACGTCCATGTTGATCGTCGAAAAGTGTTTCGTCTTGCCGACGTAGAAACTACCGGCTGCACTTGAAACGAGCTGGGCTTTTCCTTCTTCGATCCAAATCCCTTTTTTGTCGTCGTAGGACCACATGGGCACAGTTGGAGCCGCACTGTTTAATTGTTGGACGGGTACCGGAATGCGCACTTCCGCCGTAGTGCCAGGGGCGAGATTGAGTTTCCGACCCGCAGCATCAGTCAAACTCACATCCACAGCTCCGAAACTTAACAATTCAGCGCGTTCGCCTGCTGCTGTGACGGCTTGAAAGTCTCCGGGCAAAGCACGTCGTGCAGGGTTCAGCGTTGTAACGGAGGCTCTTACCCGACCGCTTACTTTGCGGCCCCGTTCATCAACCAATCCGCCGGGCTGTATAGCAATTGAGGCTTGACCAGCTTCACATCTTTCCTGCTCGGCCAAATGACGCTTCAAGTTTTCAATGAGTTCAAAGCTGCGAGCGGGGTCGGTATTTTCTTTAAGGTTTTCTTCAGAATATATTGTGGTTCCAACGAGCCTACGCACCTCC
>CAXTLE010000136.1:0-7966 GCA_964244855.1 uncultured Aestuariivirga sp.
TTTCACGTCGCGCGTTTTTGAGAAAGTCAGCGGCGACGGCGGCTTTGCTGAGCGCTGCCAACACGCTGCTTCCATCGGGCTCGCTTGCTGCGAGTGGACCCGAAGTGAACATCGCCAAGCTTGGCTTCATCGCACTCACGGACTCGTCGCCCTTGGTGATTGCCAAGGAAAAAGGCCTATTCGAAAAATATGGCATGCCGGGTGTCGAGGTGTTGAAGCAGGCCTCTTGGGGTGCGACGCGTGACAATCTGGTATTGGGTTCTGCGGGCAATGGCATTGATGGGGCGCACATCCTGTCGCCCATGCCGTATTTGATGACGCTCGGCACCATTACCCAAAACAAGCAACCGCTGCCGATGAAAATTCTGGCGCGACTTAATCTCGATGGTCAGGCGATATCAGTTTCGCAGGCCTATGCCGATTTGAAAGTAGGCACTGATGCATCGCCGTTGAAGGCTCTATTCGCCAAGAAAAAAGCTGATGGTGCCATGGCGAAAGTCGCGGTGACCTTCCCCGGTGGCACGCATGATTTGTGGATGCGCTATTGGCTGGCGTCGGCTGGCATCAATCCGGATCAAGATGTTGAAACCATCGTGGTGCCGCCACCGCAAATGGTGGCAAACATGAAAGTCGGCACCATGGATGCTTTTTGTGTGGGTGAACCATGGAACGCGCAACTTGTGGCGCAAGGCATTGGCTATACGGCGGCATCAACGGGGGAAATCTGGTCGAAGCATCCTGAAAAGTCATTGGCCTTGCGGGCTGACTTTGCCGAAGCATATCCCAAAGCCACCGAAGCCATCCTCATGGCTGTCATGGAAGCGCAGCAGTGGTGTGATGCCGATGCCAACAAGGAGGAGCTCGCAGATATTGTTTCGAAGCGTGCCTGGTTCAACGTCAAGAAAGAAGACATCATTGGCCGTTTGAAGGGTGACATTGATTATGGCAACGGCAAGACCGCTGCTGCGAGCCCGCACATCATGAAGTTCTGGCGTGATGCGGCGTCATTCCCGTTCAAGAGTCACGATGCCTGGTTCCTCACAGAAAACATGCGCTGGGGCAAGGTGAAGCCCGATGTGGATACGGCGGGACTGATCGCGAAAGTGAACGGCGCTGATCTGTGGCGCGCGGCTGCAAAGACCATGGGTGTTGCGGATATTCCAGCTTCGGATTCGCGAGGCGTTGAAACCTTCTTTGACGGCAAGACTTTCGATCCGGAAAATCCCAAAGCCTATCTCGACAGCCTGGCGATCAAGGCCTGATCGCAGCATGAACACGGCGTTGCGCAAACAAGAATTGGAGGTGGTGGCACCTGTTGCCATCGCCCCGCACGTGGCAAAGGTCTTGGCCTTGCCTGAGCGTCAAATGGCACGGCCACCGATTTTGAAACCCATCCTCGACAAGCTGGCCACCGTGGTGTTGCCTCCCTTGGCGGTACTCGCGTTCTTTTTGATACTCTGGCAGATTGCTGCATCCCGTGCGGGCTCTAGCTTGCCACCACCGACGCAAGTATTTGCCGACAGCCGTGACTTGATCCTGCATCCGTTTTTCGACAATGGCGGCACCGACAAGGGCTTGGGCTTTCATATTCTGGCTTCGCTCAGTCGTGTTGCCATTGGTTACGCCATTGCCGCTGTGGTTGGTGTGGGGCTTGGCACGCTGGTTGGTCAGTCCGTGTATTTCATGCGGGGCTTCGACCCGATTTTTCAAGTGCTGCGCACGGTACCGCCACTGGCGTGGTTGCCGATTTCGCTGGCTGCATTTCGCGATGGTCAACCGTCTGCGATATTCGTGATCTTCATTACGGCGGTGTGGCCGATCATCATCAACACGGCGGCGGGTATTCGTAACATTCCGCAGGATTACCGCAATGTGGCGCGGGTGCTGCAACTCAATCCGCTTGAGTATTTCACCAAGATCATGGTGCCTGCCGCTGCCCCCTATATTTTCACGGGTCTCCGCATTGGCGTTGGTTTGTCATGGCTTGCCATTGTTGCAGCTGAAATGCTGATTGGTGGTGTGGGCATAGGCTTCTTCATCTGGGATGCATGGAACTCTTCGCTGATCAGCGACATCATTGTGGCGCTGGTTTACGTGGGTCTTGTGGGGTTCGTATTGGATCGCATCATCGCTTACGTGGGCCATGTGGTCACGCGTGGCACAGCTGTGAATTGAGGGCACCATGAAAAAACCTTACCTCTCACTGTCGCTCGTCAACAAATCGTTTCAGCGCGGCAATATTGTCTCTGACGTTCTCAAAGGCATTTCGCTCGATGTTGAAAAAGGTGAATATGTTTCCCTGATCGGTCACTCCGGCTGTGGCAAGTCTACCTTGCTCAATCTGATTGCCGGGTTGACGCCTGTCACATCCGGAGCGGTGATTTTGGAAGACAAGCATGTTCAGGGTCCGGGTCCGGACCGTGCTGTGGTGTTCCAGAACCATTCACTGCTGCCGTGGCTTACGGTTTACGAAAACATCAAACTTGCTGTCGATAAAGTTTGGACGTCTGAAGCGGCTTCGGCGCGCAAGACCCGTATCATGGACAGTCTTAATCTCGTCCATATGGCACACGCGCTGGACAAGCGGCCTGCGGAAATTTCCGGTGGCATGAAGCAGCGTGTGGGCATTGCGCGGGCGCTGGCGATGGAGCCAAAAGTGTTGCTGCTCGATGAACCTTTTGGTGCGCTGGACGCTTTGACGCGGGCGCATCTGCAGGACCAGGTGATGCAGATTCATCAGGCCCTGAAAAACACCGTGATCATGATCACCCATGATGTGGATGAAGCTGTGTTGCTGTCAGATCGCATTGTGATGTTGACCAATGGACCTGCGGCAAGCATCGGCGAGATTTATGATGTGAAGCTGGCGCGACCGCGCAAGCGGCTCGAACTGGTGACGGACCCGGTTTACATTCGTGCCCGGGAGGCGGTTCTGAAATTCCTGTATGAGCGCAACAAATTTGTGGAGGCGGCGTGATGAAAAAGAAACTCGTCATCGTCGGCAACGGCATGGCTCCCGGGCGGATGCTGGAGCATTTGTTTGAGCTTTCTCCCGACACATATGACATCACGATTTTCAATGCGGAGCCCCGTGTCAACTACAATCGATTGATGCTGTCGCCGGTGTTGTCGGGCGAGAAGACTTACGAAGATATCATCACCCATGGTGATGACTGGTATGCACTGAATAACGTGACGCTGCACAAGGGTCGCAAGGTTGAAACGATTGACCGTATTGCGAAGACCGTCACGGGCGCTGATGGCACGGTTGCTTCCTATGACAAGCTGGTAATTGCCACGGGGTCGGTGCCCTTCATCATTCCGGTTCCCGGCCACCAGTTGCCGGGTGTTGTCACCTATCGCGATCTCGATGACGTTGAGAAAATGCTTGCGGCTGCAACACCGGGTTCAAAAGCCGTGGTGATCGGCGGGGGTCTGCTCGGTCTTGAAGCGGCAGCTGGCCTGAAGATGCGCGGCATGGATGTGACGGTTATCCATCTCATGCCAACATTGATGGAGCGGCAGCTTGATGCGCCTGCAGCGCATTTGCTGGAACAGGAGTTTGAGAAGCGCGGCATCAATATCCGCACCAAGTCCAACACGCATTCGATTTTGGGTGAGAGTAAAGTCACGGGCTTGAAGCTGGAAGATGGCACCGAATTGCCGTGTGACATTGTGGTCATGGCGGTGGGCATTCGTCCATCATCGGCCTTGGCCAAAGCCAGTGGAATTGTCGTCAATCGCGGCATTGTTGTTAATGACCAGATGCTGACCAGCGATCCTGATATTTTTGCGCTGGGAGAGTGCGCTGAGCATCGGGGCGCTGTCTATGGTCTGGTGGCGCCACTTTATGAAATGGCGCGCACCATTGCCGAGGTATTGGTGGAAAAACAGGCGGCCTATGGCGGCTCGGTGATGTCGACCAAACTCAAGGTGACTGGTGTTGATCTTTATTCCGGTGGTGATTTTGCCGAAGCGAAAGATCGCGAGGAAATTGTGCTGCGCGATGCGTCGCGCGGTGTCTATAAGCGGTTGGTGATCAAGGACAACAAGATCATTGGCGTGGTGCTTTATGGCGACACTTCGGATGGTCCATGGTTCTTTGACAAGTTGAAAAAAGGGGAGGACGTGTCGGCGGATCGCGACATGCTGATCTTCGGACAGGCCTATGCAGGAGGGACCCCCCTGGACCCTACGGCGGCCGTTGCAGCCTTACCGCCTGACGCAGAAATCTGCGGCTGCAACGGCATTTGTAAGTCAAAGATCACCGATGCGATTGTGTCGAAAGGCTTGACCTCGATTGATGATGTGCGGGCGCACACCAAGGCCTCAGCATCGTGCGGATCGTGTACGGGGCTGGTCGAGAAATTGCTGGTGTTGTCTCTGGGTGATGGTTATCAACCGAATGCGGTGCAACCGATGTGCAAGTGCACGGATTTGGGCCATGCTGATGTGCGGCGCTTGATCGTCGCCAAGCAGATCAAATCCATTCCGGCATTGATGCAAGATCTTGAATGGAAGACGTCCTGCGGCTGTGCCAAGTGTCGACCCGCCTTGAATTATTATCTCATTGCGGAGTGGCCGGGCGAATATGAAGACGACAACCAGTCGCGCTTCATCAACGAACGTGTGCACGCCAATATCCAGAAAGATGGCACTTATTCCGTGGTGCCGCGCATGTGGGGTGGTGTGACCTCGGCGAAAGAGTTGCGCGCCATTGCTGATGTGGCGGACAAGTTTCAGATTCCCACTGTGAAGGTGACAGGTGGTCAGCGCATCGATTTGCTGGGTGTCAAGAAGGACGACCTTCTCGCTGTGTGGTCAGATTTGAATGATGCTGGCATGGTATCGGGTGCAGCCTATGCCAAGGGTTTGCGCACGGTGAAAACCTGTGTGGGCACGGAGTGGTGTCGCTTTGGCACGCAGGACTCCACGGGTCTTGGCATTCGTATCGAAAAATTCATGTGGGGCTCCTGGACTCCGGCGAAAGTCAAAATGGCAGTGTCCGGTTGCCCGCGCAATTGCGCTGAGGCGACGTGCAAGGACGTTGGTGTGATTTGCGTTGATTCAGGTTTCGATATTCATTTTGCAGGGGCGGCAGGTCTCGATATCAAGGGCACGGAATTGCTCTGCCATGTCGATACCGAAGATGATGCGCTGGAAATGATTGTTGCGCTAACGCAGCTGTATCGTGAGCAGGGGCATTATCTGGAGCGCATGTACAAGTGGAACAAGCGCGTGGGCATCGGGTCCATCCGCAAGAATATTGTTGAAGACGCTGAAAAGCGCCGCGCCTGTTTTGTGCGCTTTCAATATGCCCAGACCTTCCAGCAAATTGATCCGTGGGCGGAGCGTGTGGGTGGCAAGGACGCGCATGAGTTTGTGCCGATGCGGGCGTTCCCCATGGCAATGGCGGCGGAGTGATTGATCATGGTTGACTGGATTGAAGTTGGACGTGTGGCCGACGTGCCGCATCGGGGATCACGGGTGATTGCGACAGAGCAGGGAGACATCGCCGTATTCAAGGCTGCGGACGGTCGCATTTTCGCGCTGTGGGACAAATGCCCGCACAAGGGCGGACCGCTTTCGCAGGGGATTGTTCATGGCACGTCGGTGACGTGCCCCTTGCATAATTGGGTGGTGGGGCTTGAGACGGGCGAAGTCAACGGCCCCGATCAAGGCTGCGCGCGCAAGGTGCCGGTGCAGCTTGATGGGGATGCCATATTCATGCCCGCTTCCGTGCTGCGGCAACAGGCGGCGTGATGGAAGCCAGTGTTACCCGCACGACCTGCCCCTATTGCGGGGTAGGTTGCGGTGTGCTGGCAAAGCGCGAGGAGTCAGGTGCGATCACGATTAGTGGTGATCCGGAACATCCCGCCAATTTTGGACGCTTGTGTTCGAAGGGTTTAGCGCTTGGTGAAACGTTTGGACTTGAGCAGCGCCTGTTGACGCCACAGGTGAACGGTGCTGCTGCGACATGGGACGCGGCGACGGCTCTGGTCGCGAAGAAGTTTTCGGACGCCATTCGTGACCATGGCCCGGACTCGGTGGCGTTCTATGTGTCGGGGCAATTTCTGACTGAAGATTACTACGTCGCCAACAAGCTGATGAAGGGTTTCATCGGTTCGGCCAATATCGATACGAATTCCAGACTGTGCATGGCATCGGCTGTTGCTGGCCACAAGCGGGCATTTGGTGCTGATGTAGTGCCGTGCAATTACACCGATCTTGAAACGGCGGATCTCGTGGTACTTGTAGGGTCGAACCTCGCTTGGTGTCACCCAGTGTTGTTCCAGCGCTTGCAGTCAGCGCGGGAAAAGCGAGGCACCAAACTGGTTGTCATTGATCCGCGCCGCACCATGACGGCGGAGGGTGCTGACTTGTTTTTGCAGATCAGGTCCGGCTCTGATGTGTCACTGTTCAACGGCTTGTTGCGCAGTCTTTACAGCCGTGGAGAAATTGATTCCCGATTCGTCTTTGCACGGACGAATGGTTTGGCGGAAACATTGTTGGTGGCCAATGCTCATAATGATGATCGCGTTGCAGCTGATACGGGCCTGACGACCAGTGAGGTGCAGGCGTTTTATGATTTGTTCGCCTCTCACCCCAAAACCGTCACAGCATTTTCGATGGGTGTAAATCAGGCGGAAGACGGGACCAATAAAGTCAATGCCATCATCAATTGCCATCTGCTCACGGGGCGGATAGGCAAGGAGGGTACTGGACCCTTCTCCATCACCGGCCAACCCAACGCCATGGGCGGGCGCGAAGTGGGCGGGCTTGCCAATATGTTGGCGGCACACATGGGCATCGACAATGCCGCGCATCGCAACGCTGTTCAAAACTTCTGGCAGTCGCCCCGCATGGCGACAAAGGCTGGGCTGAAAGCTGTTGATATGTTCGAAGCTGTGCGCGAGGGTCAGATCAAGGTGTTGTGGATCATGGCCACCAACCCGGCAGTGAGCATGCCCGACTCCAATCAAGTGGCCGAAGCGCTGGAGGCTTGTCCATTTGTCGTGATCTCGGATGTCACTGCCAATACTGAGACGGCACAGTATGCAGATGTGCTTTTGCCGGCCATGGGCTGGGGCGAAAAGGATGGTACGGTTACAAATTCAGAGCGCAGGATTTCACGCCAGCGTGGATTTGTGGAAGCTGCTGGTGAGGCGCGCGAGGATTGGCGCATCATGTGTGGCGTAGCACAGAAAATGGGCTTTGCTGGCTTCGATTATGTGGCACCGGTGGAGATATTCGCTGAACATGCGCGGTTGACAGAAGTCCTCAATGGCGGCAGTCGGGCGTTGGATTTATCGTCGTTGGCAGATCGCAGTTATGACGAACTGCAGCCGCAGCAATGGGGTGGTTCAAGACCTTTCGGCAACGGACAATTTGAAACGACCGATGGAAAAGCGTGCTTTGTGCCGACGGTGGCTTTGGCTTCAGAAAAATCAGGTTTTACCTTGAATACGGGCCGCATTCGCGATCAGTGGCATACAATGACGCGAACGGGATTGGTGCCGAAACTGTTTGGCCATCGTGCCGAGCCTTATGTTGAGATATCGCTTTCTGACGCAGAGAAATTGGGACTAAGTGTAGCAGGCCTCGCAACCGTGCAGGGTTTGAATGGCAAGTCCGTGGTTCGTGTGTTGATCTCTGATGCCGTCTCAGATGGCGAGGTGTTTCAGCCTATGCATTGGAGCGATAGTTTCGCATCTGCACCTAAAGCAAATTCGTCTTCTGTGTTTGTAGTTGATCCCGTCAGTGGTCAACCCGCCTTGAAATCTTCGCAAGTCAGCATTCGACGTTTTGAGGCTTCTTGGTATGGGTTTGGCGTGAGCCTGAAAAATCAGAAGCTGTCGTTCGATTATTGGGCTTCGCGTCCACTTGTTGCCGGGCAATCATTTGAATGTGCAGGTCTTGAAACGCCAATCGAGTGGCGTTCGATGTTGCAGGAATTCATTGATTT
>CAXTLE010000137.1:0-7958 GCA_964244855.1 uncultured Aestuariivirga sp.
GAATATGAATTGATTTGGGAAACATAGTGGAAGCCATGGCCAGCAGCAACGTCGCGTCAACATCCGTACAGGAATTGGAAAGCATCTCCGCCAAATTGATGGCAGCGCGGGAAAGTTTGAAAAACGTTGTTTATGGTCAAGACCAGGTGATCGACCTTTGCCTCGTTGCAATTCTAGCTGGTGGCCACGCACTTTTGGTCGGAGCCCCAGGCCTCGCGAAAACCCGCCTCGCCGCCGCTTTGGGTACGGTCCTCGGCCTTGACGACAAGCGCATCCAATTCACCCCTGACTTGATGCCAGCAGATATTCTGGGTTCCGAAGTGCTCGACGAGAACGACAAGGGCCGCAAATCCTTCCGCTTCGTTCCCGGCCCCGTGTTCTGCCAATTGCTGATGGCAGATGAAATCAACCGCGCATCGCCCCGCACGCAATCAGCACTTTTGCAGGCCATGCAGGAACACCATGTCACCATCGCGGGTGTCCGCCATGACTTGCCCGGCCCTTTCCACGTCCTCGCCACCCAAAACCCGATTGAGCAAGAAGGCACCTATCCGCTACCCGAAGCCCAGTTGGACCGGTTCCTCGTGCAGGTCGATATTTCATACCCGCCACTTGAAGCCGAACGCCGCATGTTGTTCTCGACAACCGGAAATGACGAAGCCCCGCCCAAGGCCGTCATGGACACCACAGACCTTGTTGCCGCCCAGCGCTTGGTCCGCACTATCCCCGTCGGCGAACAGGTCGTTGAAGCCATTCTCCGCGTTGTCCGCGCCGCCCGCCCGGGGCCAGATGCCGATGCGATCATCAACGAGTCTATTGCCTGGGGGCCGTCACCCCGCGCCAGCCAAGCCTTGATGTTAGGTGCCCGCGCCAAGGCCTTGCTTGACGGCCGCTTGGCGCCTTCCATCGATGACGTCGCTGAACTTCTCGACCCCGTATTCAAACACCGCATGGCCCTGAACTTCCAGGCACGGGCCGATGGCAAAACCATGGGCCAGATCGTCGCGCATTTGAAAACGCTGCTCGGCTGATCCGGATGCCAGTTTCGCAAACGCAAATTCACGCTCTCAGTCAACGAGGCGAAGCCCTGTCACAAGCGCTGCCACCATTGTTGGTGCGGGCGGAAAGAGTTGCAGCCTCCATCATCCTCGGTGTCCATGGCCGCAAAACCGCTGGCCCCGGCGAAAGCTTCTGGCAATATCGCGCCTATGGTTTTGGCGACTCAACTCAGCGCGTCGACTGGCACCGCTCCGCCCGTTCCGACAAAGTGTATATTCGTGAGAATGAGTGGGAGAGTGCGAACACGCTCTGGGTCTGGGCCAACACCGGTCCGCGCATGGACTACAAATCCCATTTGTCTGCGGTGACCAAATGTGACCGTGCACAAATCATTGCCATGGCCATGGCCTCGCTCGCCATGCGCGGCCATGAGCGCATTGGCGCATTAGGTTCGCCCCGCGCCGCCGCTCACGGTCGCTTGGCCCTGACGCGTGCGGCCGAGTGGATCGCCGAAAAACGCGATGTCGCCCTGCCCGCAACCGCCGCCCGTCAACGCCGCGCCGCAGTGTTATTAGTGTCCGATTTCCTTGACCCTATTGCCGATGCGCGCCGCTCCTGGACCATGCTGGCCGAGTCTGGTCTCAAAGGTCATGTCGTGCAAATCGCCGACCCCGCAGAAGAGACTTTGCCCTTCGATGGCCGCAACGAATTTTTGGGCTTTGATACTTCATCAACTTATCTCGCCCGTAAAACGGAAAACCTGCGCACAGCTTATGCAAAAGCCTATGGTGCACATCGTCAGCAATTGCGCGAACTCGCAAGATCATTGGGCTGGACATTTACCGTGCATCGAACAGATGAAGCACCCACTCGTGTTCTTCTACCGCTCTACACGCACATCAGCGGGGCCGCACGGTTCAACGCGGCGGCACCAGCATGAGCGGTATTTTGAGCGCGCTGCAATTTGGAACACCCTTGGCCCTTCTCGGCCTTTTAAGCCTACCCGTCATCTGGTGGCTGCTGCGCTTCACGCCGCCAAAACCGCAGCAAATCAAATACCCGCCGATACGCATATTGTTGGGCTTGCCAACGCAAGACGAAACCCCTGACAAAACTCCATGGTGGCTATTGATGATACGACTTGGCCTTGCAGCGCTGTTGATCTTCGCCGTCTCGCAACCTTTCCTGCAACCCAAAGGCACCGACATTCTCCCCGCAGGCCACAGGCTCGTGGTCGTTGATAACGGCTGGACCTCCGCACAGAATTGGAGCGCAAGGCGCGATTTTTTGTTGCAGGTTCTGGAGCAAGCCCGAAATGATGGTGCGCCGGTTACACTTGTGGGAACGGCCCCAGTGAATGGCGCTTTGGCCGATGTAAAACTCACGGCACGTGATGCGCTGGATCGCGCCAGACTCATGAAGCCATCCGCACTCGGTACAGATCGTCTGGCGCTAGCCGAAAAGTTCAAATCCACCGATCTGAAAGATGTAGCTTCGGTCATCTGGCTGTCCGATGGCGTTGATGCGAAGTCTTCCGAAGCTTTCACCGCGGCGCTGAAGTCTATTGCACCACTCCACGCTTATGGCCCGCAAGTCCGCGAACTGCCCTTGGCACTCGCTCCACTGACATTTGAAGCCAATGACATTAAAGTCACCGCACTCCGCAATCCCGCCGGGCCTTCAACCGCAAGCGTGAAAGCCATTGCAATCAACGGCCGCACCCTCGTCGAAGCCCCCGTAGATTTCGGCAACGCCACTGAAAAACAAATCACCATCAATTTGCCCACCGCACTCCGCAACGAAATCAGTGCCATCGCAATTGATGGACAAGACCATGCCGGTGCCCGCCAATTGTTTGATGACCGTTGGCGTCGTCGTTCCATCGCTTTGCAAAGTGGTGAGTCCAACCAATCAGCACAGCTCTTGTTGGCTCCTCTCCACTATGTGAAGCGCGGTCTAGAACCCTATGCCGAATTGCAGGAACCTGAAAACGAAGCTGAACTCTCGGCCCTGATTGAAGCGGGCCTTTCAATGTTGGTCATGGCCGACGTCGGCGCAGTTGATGAAACCACTGCACTGAAGCTAAACAAGTGGATCGAAGGTGGTGGTGTATTGTTGCGCTTTGCCGGTCCGCGTCTGGCTGCCGCGCAAGACACATTGTTGCCCGTAACATTGCGACAAGGAGACCGTTCTCTCGGAAGTTCTCTGAGTTGGGAAGTGCCGCAAGGTCTCGCGGCGTTTCCCGAAACCAGCCCGTTTGCGGGCCTCACTGTTGATCCCGCAATCAAAATACAAAAACAGGTTCTGGCCGAACCTTCTCCTGATTTGACAGATCGCACTTGGGCCAGTCTGGAAGATGGCACACCTCTGGTCACTGCTGAAAAACGCGGCAAGGGTTTGACCGTGCTGTTCCATGTCACTGCAAATGCCAACTGGTCGAACTTGCCATTGTCTGGCCTGTTCCTGCAAATGCTGCAACGTGTCGCTGGCCTTGATGCAGCGTCAACACAAACCAACAGCACAGCAAACGACGCGAATTTCGTGCCCCGCCTTTTGCTGGGCGGTGATGGATCGCTTGTGGCACCCGATGGTTCTGTACAGCCCGTAACTCAAACCACCATGGACAAATCGACAGCATCGTTGGCAACTCCTCCCGGCCTCTACATTCGCCAGGGCCGCGAACGCGCCATCAATCACAATCTGGATCCAACCACCCTTACTGCCATGCCCGCCAGCATTTCAACACAACCTTACACCGAAGCACCGAGAAAAGACTTGGCACCGAAACTCTTCTCCGCCGCCGCCTTGTTTTTCCTGCTTGATACCCTCGCCACCATCATGCTCGGCGGTGGCTGGAAACGTGCAGCAACGGTGGCCGCCACACTTCTTGCACTTGCTGTGTTGCAGCCTCTGCCGCAACCCGCCGAAGCCGAAGTCGCCGTATCGGAAAACGATATGAAGGCGGCACTACAAACCAGGCTGGCTTATGTGAAAACCGGAGCCAGCGATTTGGACGACACCAGTGCAGCCGGATTGCGCGGCCTTACACTGGTGCTCACAGACCGTACATCCGCATCGCTCGCTGATCCTGTTGGCGTTGATATCAACACAGATGAACTGGTGTTCTATCCCCTGCTCTATTGGCCCGTGCCCGAGAACGCCGAAGCCCTCTCCGATGCGACCCGCGCCAAGATTACCGCCTACATGAAGAACGGCGGTACTATTTTTTTTGACACCCGCGATGGTGGACTCGATGCCTCACTCAACGGTGGCGGCAATCCGGCGCTGCAAACACTACTCTCGAAACTCGACCTGCCTCCATTGGAACCAGTACCAACGTCACATGTATTGACCCGCAGCTTTTACCTGCTCGACCGTTTCCCCGGTCGCTATGAAGGCGCCGCTCCCTGGGTTGAAACGCAAAGCACTGGCGATAGCGTCGCCTCCGGAGCAGCTGATGGTGTGTCCTCCATCATCATTGGTGCCAATGACTATGCCGCCGCCTGGGCCATCACTGACACAGGCGATCCTATCAACGCTGTCGTCCCCGGCTCTGACCGTCAACGCGAATTCGCCTTTCGCGCTGGCATCAATATTGTGATGTATGCCCTCACTGGAAACTACAAGGCAGACCAGGTGCACATCCCCGCCTTGCTCGAAAGGCTGGGTCAATGAACGGCTGGAACATTTCATTCCTGCCCTTCGTCGGCTGGCCGATGTTCTGGGCTGCCTGCGTCATCGGCGCTGTTCTTGCCGCAGCTTTGATCTATCTCAACCGTCGGGGCTGGCCATTGCGCGTTGCGGGATTAGCCTTGGTTTTGGCCGCACTTTCAAATCCGGTTTTGAATGCCGATGAGCGCGAACAACTCTCTGACATTGTCGCCGTGATCGTTGACGACAGCGCCAGCCAAGCCGTCGGCAACCGCCACCAGCAAAGCGAAGATGCACTGAAACAGGTGCAAGACCGCATCGCCAGGTTGGGTCACAGCGAAATGCGTCTGGGCCGAACGGTGGCAGGTAGTACACCTGATACAGATGGCACGCGGGTCTTCGCGGCTCTCGCCAAGGCCATGGAATCGATTCCGCCTGAACGTTATGCCGGAGCCATCATCATCACCGACGGTCAAATTCATGACGTGCCGAAACTACTTTCTCCTGACTTGGCCAAAGCCCCCATACAAACCTTCCTCACCGGATCAAAACGCGAGACGGATCGCCGCGTCATCATCGAGCAAGCCCCACGCTTTGTCATTGCAGGCCAGGAACAGCCGATTACCTTCCGTGTTGAAGATACGCCTGCCACCGGACAGCCCGTTGACGTCACCATCCGAATGCCCGATGGCACGGAACAGACCATCCAACTGCCGGCAAATGAATCTCACACCTTCAATCTGAAAATCGAGCGCGCCGGACAAAACGTTGTCGAGATCACAGCAGCTCCCCGCGACAACGAAGTGTCGCTTTCCAACAATCGCGCCATCGCTGTGATCAAGGGCATTCGTGACCGTTTACGGGTGTTACTCGTGTCCGGTGAACCGCACCCCGGTGAACGCACATGGCGTGACCTGCTGAAATCCGACGCCTCGGTTGACCTCGTGCATTTCACCATTCTGCGCCCACCTGAAAAACAGGATGGCACGCAAACCCGTGAACTCTCGCTGATTGCGTTTCCGACCCGCGAATTGTTCATCGACAAGATCAAGAGTTTTGATCTGGTTATATTTGACCGCTATCGCCTGCAATCCATTTTGCCCGACGCCTATCTCGCCAATGTCGCGCAATATGTGAAAGACGGTGGTGCCGTGCTGATTTCCTCAGGCCCTGATTTGTCAGCCGTCGATGGCCTTTATGCCTCGCCGCTGGCCGAAGTGATGACGGCAAGTCCCACCGGCGAAATTACCGAACAGGCTTTCCGTCCGAACGTCACCAATCCGGGGCTTCGCCACCCCGTCACCAAAAATCTGGTGGGATCAAATGCTGATGGCGTTGAAACCTGGGGCCGCTGGTTTCGCGTTATCGACGCCACAGCTGCTGTTAATACACAAACCTTGCTGGATGGCCCTGACAACAAACCGCTGCTGGTGCTCGGCCACATGGGCGAAGGCCGCGTGGCGCAGTTTCTGTCAGATCAGGGCTGGCTCTGGGCCCGTGGTTATGATGGCGGTGGCCCGCAAATGGAACTGTTACGCCGTGTGGCGCACTGGTTGATGAAAGAGCCCGACCTTGAAGAAGAAGCCCTGCTCATTCGCGGCGAAGGCCAGAACGTCGTCGTCGAACGCCGCACCATGGCCGATACGGTTGCCCCCATCACCTTGACAGGCCCCGATGGCAAAGACGAAGTTATAGCCACAACCGAGATGTCACCTGGAATATTTACAGGCCGCAAAACCACATCCGCCCAAGGCATCTACAAAGCCACCGACGGCACCCTCACCACCATCGCCGCCATCGGCAACAGCGATGACAAGGAAGCCGGAAACGTCATCGCCACTGCTGATGTACTGGCCCCCGTCACAACTCAAACCCGTAGCGGTGCCTTCTGGATCGAAGACGGATTACCCCGCCTGACCAAAGCCGATGCTGGCAGTTTGATGGCGGGCGGATCTTGGGCGGCACTTCGCGACAACAAGCAGTTCAAGGTCACGGCAGTGCGGGAGACATCGCTATTTTCAACGCTTGCAAGTTTGGCTGTGCTGCTATTGGCCATGGCCGCCATGTGGTATCGCGAAGGACGATAAACCTCACTTCACTCCGCCATTGACGGCGGGGTGAAGGAAAGGATCACGTATCAACCCGCATAACTATGCGCTGACATCATCAGCCCATGTGCTTCAGCCAGAGCTCCTTCCACCAGTTCCAGTGCAAGCAATCTCTTAGGATCAACCGGGCCTGGCATCAGCACTTGTCCTTCGGCAACCTGTGCAAAGCCTACCCTGCCATAATAAGGCTGATCCCCTACCAGCAGCACCAAGCGATGCCCTGCAGATTTTGCCATCGCTAACGTCGTCCGCATCAGTAATAAACCTATCCCCAAATTCTGGCGCTTCGGATGCACAGCTAATGGCCCCAGCAATAAAGCCTTCGTTCCCTTGGCGCCCACCGACAACGGCCAGTAGGAGATGGCACCGACCACGCCGAGTCCTTCGTCCCGCACCACCTGTGACAGACCATCAACCGCTGTGTTGCCCTCGCGCAAACGATATGATGTTTTCGTGCGGCGTTCGGTGCCAAAGGATAGGTCGAGGAGATGCTCAATCGCATCACGGTCGGAAGACAAGGTGGGTGAAATCGAAAATGACATGGGGGCTCTCAATCGACGACGGGAATGTTTGGCCCGCCTCTTGTTGGAGAGATCAGGCGTTGCGGCTTTCGGGGCGGCGTCGTCGCGAGATTTGAAATATTTGTGTCATCGTTTGCGGGCCATAGCGGTGCAGGGGTTAAGCGTCAATTACCAATATTGCGAATAGGGCAGATTTTGTGTCAGCTCTTGAATGCGCCGGAGCGTACCGCCTTCCATGCGTTTTGGAAGATCATCAGGACTGAAAAACCGCGCATCTGCGATTTCCATGTTGGGCACGAAGGGACGTTGCTCAAATTCCCTGAGAATATAAAACGCCAAATGATCGCCGCGCATGCGCTTGTCATTGCTGAACATGCCAACAAGTTGAAATGGTCCCTTGGCGAAAATCGCAGCCTCTTCTTCGGTTTCGCGCCGCGCCGCTTCCACGCAGGTTTCGCCGCGTTCAACCCCACCACCGGGAAATATCCAGCCGGGCATATAGGTCTGCTTTACCAGCATGAAACGTCCTTGCCCGTCGATAACAGCGGTGCGGGAACCCAGCGTCATGCCGCGTGTCAGGCGCAGCACTGGCCGGGCCAGTGCCAGCCGCAATTTCGTCAGCGGGCTGCGGCTGATTGCATGTTCTTCATTGACGTCTAAGCCCTCACTTGTATCCACC
>CAXTLE010000138.1:0-7925 GCA_964244855.1 uncultured Aestuariivirga sp.
ACCATTCGATTTGATCAGCATGAATATTGGGCGTCGACATTTCGACTGTTGCTGGCAGATTGAGGATCAAAGGCTTCTCAGCAGTAGGACGAATTTCGTCCATCACGGCTTCGCAAATCTCAACGGCGTAATCGATTTCGGTGCCGGTGAAGCTTTCAGGCGAATATTGGAAGCGTATTGCGTCTTCCATGCCGCTCTGTTCAGCCAAAGTCTTGATCAGGCGCGCACCATTGACGGCGATTTGCTTGATACCCTCGCGGTCGGATTTGAACACGACACGGCGTTGCAGTTCTGACGTCGAATTATAGAAATGCACAATGGCGGATTTCGCCCCGCGAATACCTTCGAAAGTTCGCGTGATCAATTCCTCGCGACACTGCACCAGGACCTGAACGGTCACATCATCGGGGATCTTTTTGTTATCGATGAGGAAACGGCAGAAATCAAAATCCGTCTGTGACGCTGACGGAAAACCGATTTCGATTTCCTTGAAACCCATTTTGACGAGTGCATTCCACATGCGCAATTTGCGCTCGTGGCCCATGGGTTCGATCAGGGACTGGTTGCCGTCCCGCAAATCCACACTGCACCAGATCGGCGCTTCTGTGATGGATTTGCCGGGCCATGTGCGATCAGGCAAATTGATTTGTGGATAGGCGCGGTATTTCTCGCGGGGGGAAATCATCATTTTGGAAAGTCTTTCATCTGCTGTTGGCTCTTAGGTCAATTTCCCCAGAGAGCCAAGGCTTCGCCCAGGCGGCCCTCAGGGGCAGCTAAGAAGGAGCAGAGATGGCAGTGCAAAATGCATATCTGGTGCATAGCCCATGACGCGACAATTTGTCAACCACTTGCCGCAATTGATCACATTCTCGCCCCCTCCCCGTACCATTCACTTTGCATGTTGCGCCTGTGCCGCAGTTTTCGCGGTGTGACATGGAAGCTGGAACAGGCCCAATTGCGGGTGCTGCAAGGTGAGTGTGGATGGCGTTGGTTTCCAAACTCTAACAGGAGAATATCCATGAAGATGACCATTATCGCAGCTGCTTTTGCCACAACGATTTTGGCAGCCCCGGCTTTTGCCGATTGCGCGGCTGACATTACAAAAGTCGAAGAAGCCATGAAAACCATGAAGCTCGACGAGACCGGCACAGCAAAAGCCAAGGAACTGATGGACAAGGCAGTGGCCGCCCGTGATGCCAAAGATGAAGCTGCCTGCACGACATCCGCCACGGAACTCAAAACTCTGGTTGGATTAATGTAACATAAGGCATGAACAGCAGCGGAGATGCGCCAATGGTGCATCTCCGTTTCTTGGGCAAAGTCTGGTCACAATTGACAGGCATAGCCGCACCATTACTTACAGACGGGAACCTACAGAATCATGATCCGCAACATTGCCGCCGCAACCCTTGTACTTGGCTTTTTCGCAGCTCCGGCTTTTGCTGACCAATGCCAGGATGATATCGCCACAATTGATGCTGCCATTGCAGCAGAAGGCTTGGACGCAGACGTGAAGGCGCAAGCAGAAGACCTTCGCAATAACGCAGTTCAGCTCTGTGGTGCTGGCAATTTCGATGAAGGCATGGCTGTGACATCCGAGGCCAAGGCCCTGCTCAGCGTCGATTAATTACATTGCGAATGTGATGACGGCGCAGACCAGCGCCGCTATTGCCAATATCCAGCCCGCCAGCATCAAATTCCGTTGATCCCCAACGTGGTTCAGATGCACTTCACGGCGCATGCGCTCACCCAGAGTGCGGCCACGGATATGCGCTATGGTCAGTAGAATAACAAAGGCGATCTTGAAGGAAAAAGCCGTTCCGAGGCCCTGATGTCCTCGCAGCCACAGCGCCAATCCACCCGTAACCCAAATCGACAAAATCAAGATATCGCCAATCCGCCCGATCATGCGGCGTTGCAGGCCGAGGCCTTTTTGAAACTCTGCGGGATTGCCAAGGCTGAGTGTGGCATTGACCAGATTGGAAAAGGTCATGCCAATACCCATGGAAATGGCAATCAAGTGCAAGGCCAGTACAATGGCATTTATCGTCATATCTCAATCTCTCCGCTCATCATGCGTACAGCTGAACCGCCGACGCGAACGCTCACGAGCTTGCTCCCTTTAACATCAGCCTCCAAGCGCAAATCCGAGGGGCGGCCCATTTCATAGCCCTGCTCCAGCTGCCAGCGATGCGTACCGTCTTCCAGCTTTTCAGCAGTGAGCAGTTGTGCCGCGAGAAGTGCGGTGGCCGAACCCGTTGCGGGGTCTTCAGGAATGCCACCCGTCGGGCAATACATGCGAGCCCGAAAATCCGTTTTTGCACCATCGCCGCCCCGCGTATAGACATAAGCCGCATCAACACCGCCCATAGGCCGGATCAACGCGGACCAGTAAGGCTCCCGCGCTTGCGATTTTTCGAGAGCCGCACGGCTTTTCACTGGCACGTAGAAAAACCGGGGGCCGCCCTCGAGCGACGCAATTGCATGATCCTCAAAACCAATGTCATCGACGGACAAGTTCAAGGCCCGCGCAGTTTCAGCAACCGTCGGCAAACAAACAGGCGCATGAAAAGGCACAATAGGTGCCGTGAAAATACCGTGGATGCAATCAGCAATCCGTGTAATCGTAACCGGCGTCAGGCCAGCCTGCAGTTCCAGTGTGACCCTTGTTTCGAAACTGCATCCCGGCTTGTTTTTCATTTCCGCCAACAACGTTGCCGTGCCCAAAGTCGGGTGCCCAGCAAATGGCATTTCGCCGCCCGGAAAGAATATCCGTACCTTCGCGGTATGTTCAGGATTCTCCGGCGCCATCACGAATGTCGTTTCCGAAAGATTGAACTCTTTCGTGATGGTCTGCATTTGCTCCGTGGACAGATGATCTGCACCAAGAACAACAGCAAGCGGATTGCCGCAAAATTTAGTGGAGGTGAATACGTCGAGGGTGTGGAATTTCAGTTTCATGGCGCAAAACTAGTCGCGCCATGCCGTCGTGTTCAAGCAAAACATTGTCCCGCTTGTATCGGTCTAAGGCAGTGAGACTTCCGCGCGCTTGCCCGCTTCCACCACCACATCTTTCTCCGCAATCACCGCATCACCATCGCCATAGGTCACGATGTGATACTTGCCCGCTGTAGCGGCATAATTCAGCACTTCGGCATATTCTGTGCCGAGACGCTCTCGCTTACCATCAATGCCGGGCTCATAGGATTCAACGTCTATCCGTTTCGCGCCCGCTGCTTTCACCGCGATGAAACCGGCATTGAGGTTGATTTTCACATCCACAGCTTGCCCCGCGATAATTTTCATTGGCACTTCAGTTTCAGCGAGGTTCAGTTTTGCTATGACAACATAATCGCCAGCCGCTGCCTTGAATTGCTTCTCGTAGCCAAATTCTGTGGCAACATATTTCTTCTCACCGCTGATGTCGGGCGCCTTCCGCAATTCGATCTTCGTTCCATCAGACACCGCTTGAGACCCGTCATATGTGATCGACACATTCGCAACCCCCGCCCCAAGTGCCACCGCCATGTCGATGGTCTTGCCGGGAACAACAGTAAAGGACGCTTCCATTTCGGCAGCCCCCATCGACAGCACAAGCTTGTAATCTCCGGCATTGAACAGATTTTTCGGCGCATTGCCAAAACTTGTGCCGTAATATTCACCCGCTGCCGTGCGGAACACCCAAGTTGGCCCGTCCTTCGGCAAATCGGTCGATTCATCCATCATGCCTTGGAATTGCACAATGCCCGCATTGAGATTGACGTCGAGCGATGTTGCCGCACCATCCTTGTGCGTGAACGGCACTGACACATTGGTCATGTCAGCCGTCACTGTCGCGATCAACTCCCCATCTGTTGGCAAGTCGGTTTTTGTGTCTTTGCCATATTCGGTGCTTTGATATTCCCCGGGCGCACCATCAACAGCTTTACGGAACACCCAAACCGCTTGGTCAAATGGCGGCGGCAATTCTACACCTTCTGCCATGTAAACGTGGCCTGTAAAATCCTTGGTGTCGATGGGTTCCGGCGCTGGCGCTGGTTCAGGAGGTGATGGCGGCGCTTCTTCTATCGCATGTACCGTTTTTTGGATGGCATTTTCAAGCTCATCCGCATTGTCCGCCAACACGCTGATGCCGCCGGTTTCATCGGCCATGCATTTCAGCTGTGCAACTGCACCCTTGTCATCCAGTGCAAAGCCAACAGTATGCACCGTGAGCTCAACACCGGATTTTTCCAGCTCCCGCGCCACCGCGCAAGGATCTTCGCCACAGGTCTCCAGTCCATCGGAAACCAGAATCACCGTCGATTTCTGTTCCGTGTATTTCAACGCTTCCGCAGCCTGCCGCACGGCCTGCGTCATTGGTGTTTTGCCTTTCGGCGACAGTGACTTGATCGACGACATATATTGGTTAAGGTTCAAGGGCTTTGCTGGCCACACCGTTTCAATGTCAGTGCACGAGCCTTTTTCCCGATGACCATAAACCACCAGACCAATATCATCCTCCGGCTTCCATGATGAAAGCACCTTGCCCACAACGTCCTTGGCAATATCAATTTTAGCCTTGCCATTGATCTGACCCCACATCGAACCCGAAGCATCCAACACAAGGATCACGCGTTGACCATCAGCAAGACCTGCGGTAGACAAAATACATGAGAACAACAGCGCAAGGGCCGCCCGTTTGAATGACATGACAAACTCCGATTCATAGACCCCGCGTTGAAATGTGGCGAAGGCCGGAGCATTTGTCAAATCAGGCCGAACCCCTTGCCCGCGTCCCAAATCAGTTTCAGCGATACACAGAACAACGCGACTTCAACCCATTTGAAAAAGGTCTTTTCAGGCAGTACTTTCGTGGCCTTGAACCCGGCCCAAGCTCCAAACAAGGCCACCGGTGCAAGATAGGTTCCCGTTTCCAGACTGCTGAGGTTGATCTGTCCCAACATCCAATAGGGCGGAAGCTTTAAAGCGTTCACGATGGCAAAAGTAATGGTGATGGTCCCGGCAAAGGTCATCTTGTCGAGTTTTTGCGGCAGCACAAACATTTGAAACGGCACGCCGCCAGCATGAGCCACGAAACTGGTGAAACCCGCAATGGTGCCCCAGAACAGGCCGCGCGGAACGTCAGCAGGTTGCGCCACAATTTCTGCCTTGCGGCTATTCTTCCAAACGAGGTCTGCTGTGTACCAAATGCCGATAAGACCCACGATGAGCTTTACCACCGCGTCACTGTTATAATGTGCCGTGGCCCAACCAATGCCGATGCCGATACAGGCGGCGAAGGTCATAAGCTTGATGTTCCATAAATCGTAGTTCTTGCGATAAAGCCAAAGCCCATAAAAGTCGCTGATGACATAAAGAGGCAGCAAAAGTCCTGCGGCGACGACCGGCGAGATCACTTGTGCCAAAACTGGCACGCCGAGAATGCCTACACCGGGAAGTCCGCCCTTCGACGCGCCGACGAGAAAGGTGGCGACAACGGCCAGCGTCCAAAATAAATAACCGTGGTCCATCAAACACTTTCGGGAGGAAGTGCAACGTCTTTATAAGCAATGCCCAAAAACGCAGCGAGACTTGCAGCCACAAAATTATGGTCTTCGCGCTGTGGAATGCCGGATACCGTTACCGCCCCCACCAAACTCCCTGCAAGCCTGATGGGAAAACCGCCACCCGCTGGTGCATATTGCATGGGGTCAATGCCACGCGACTGGTCGAATGGGTTGCCCTTGGCTTTATACTCCAAACCAATGCGATAAGAACTCGCCTCAAACCGATAAACTGTATTGACCTTGCGCCGGACCCAGTCCGGATTTTCCGGCGTGGTCCCCGGCATGGCCACATAGAACAAAGGCCGTATTCCAAGGCGAATATCCATGACCAGCGGCAACTTCCGTTCAGCTGCCAGCGCCCGCATCTGCCCGCCCAGCGTCCATGCGTCGTCTTCATTGAAACGATTGAACTGTAAAATCTCTTCTTGCCGCTTCAACGCCGCAATATCATCAACAATGCTCATCGTCCCGACTCCCGTGTACTGTTTCCAATAGACCATGCCCATGCCACCGCTTTGCGACAAGCCATTTCCATACCTGCTTGCACAAACGCCAGTTGCAACGCTAGTCTGGCTTTATGTGTAACTGGACAGCATGATGAAATTGACTGGCGCATCAACTTTATTGCGTGTTGTTTTTTCAGCAATGCTGCTGCTTTTGGCCTCGCCCGCATGGGCTGGCGGCAAACTGGCACTGGTCATCGGCAATGCCGACTATGCCAACATGCCGAAACTGCTGAACCCGGCCAACGACGCCAAACTTATCGCCAGCAATCTGGAATTGGTGGGCTTCAAAGTCACACTGGCAATTGACCAGACCCAAGCCCAGATGAAATCCGCCATCGCCCGTTTTTCCGATGACACCGAAAAGGCAGGCGCTGGCGCGATTGCCATTGTTTACTATGCAGGCCACGGCGTTCAAATTGACGGCACAAATTATCTGGTCCCGGTTGATGCCAGCGCCAATTCGGCAACCGAGGTGGTCATTGGAGCGGTGTCGGCGTCCGACCTGTTGAAAGCGCTGGAATTTGCCCGCGCCAAGGTCAATGTCGTTATTCTCGATGCATGCCGCGACAATCCATTCAAGGCGGCGTCGCGGGGAATGTCCCGTGGCCTCGCCCGCGTTGACGCACCCGCAGGTTCCATCGTTGCCTATTCTACCGCCCCCGGACAGGTGGCGCAAGACGGCAGCACCGCCAACAGCCCCTATGCCGAAGCCTTGGCAAAACACATCGCAACACCGGGATTGGTGCTGGAAGAGGTCTTCCGCAATGTACGCATTGATGTGAGCCTTTCAAGCAATGGCGCGCAAGTGCCATGGGAGGAGACCTCACTCACGCAAGAAGTCATGCTGCTGGAAACAGCTGCCGGTAATCCCGTCCCAGCAACAACCGTAGTCGCTACGCCAACAACCGACCCCGGGGTTGAAGCAAACCGCGCCTTCATGTTGGCCGTTGCCACCAACACAATCGAATCCTACGATGACTTCCTGCGTAAACATCCCGGCGCAAAAGAAGTTCAACAGGCCATGCGCAACTTGACCATGTTAAGCGACGAAAAGCACTGGCGTGAAGCTACAGCACAGGACACATTGGGGGCATATAAAATCTATTTGAACCTGCATGCCGATGGTAGTTATGGAGCGGAAGCCCGCAACAAAATTGAAGCATTGTCTTCTATATCAGCACCGCAAGTCACGCCTCCGCAAACTACGCTGCACATGGTTGAGAGCAAGGGCTATGACGTGTTCGGCAGTGACATCAACACTGTGAAAGGCATAGAATTCTCCGCATGCAGCGCTGCCTGTGACGGCAACCCAAATTGTGCAGCAGTGTCCTATCGTTCTGATTTGCGCCGTTGTTACCTGAAATCAAGCGCAACTTTGATCGTCCTCAACAACAAAGTGAGCGTGGCACTTAAATCTGACCTTCAAGACAATGTGCGAGTGAGCGATTTCGAAATGTTGCCACAAAGCGACATACCCGGCAGCGACCTGTTTCCGAACAGTGCCAAAGCCGCTTCAGCACAGAACTGTTTGGAAATGTGCGAAAATACCAGCGGCTGCAACGCGTTCTCCTACGTCACCTCGAACAGGGCCTGTTGGCTGAAATCAGGTGTCGGGAGCATCATCGACAACCCACCTGTCGTGTCAGGACGACGTGTGCGCTAGTTCCGCCGCAACTTCTCAAAACTTCCAACCGCCACTGCCGCGATGATAATCGTGCCCACCAGAATATCGCGCACATAACTGTCCACACTTAGTTGCGTCAGGCCATTGCTCAACACGCCGATGATCAACACACCTACCAGTGTGTTGATCACGCGCGGTTCGCCGTGGCGGCTGATGGTCATGCCGAGGAAAACGGCAGCGATGGCG
>CAXTLE010000139.1:0-7924 GCA_964244855.1 uncultured Aestuariivirga sp.
GAGGCTCCAGGACTGTGGTGGCCCCTCAGCCGGATTCATCCGGTGGAGGCACAGTCGGACGGGCGAGGTTGGGCAGGCGGGTAACCGCCATGTAGAGAAGTGCGAAACAGTAGTATGGCAACTCGAAATACAGACCGGAACCGTCAGGACAGGGCACCTGCCATGCAGATTGCAACTGAAATGGAGCGGCTACCATTGCGCAACCGTCCAGCGAATGAGAATGATCCCGGCACCGCCGCCATGCTGGCAAGGTTGCGCCGCCCGCCATCCTATTCCGTCTACGTCGGGGCATTCGTTATTTCATTGCTCTGGGTCGGCGGCTGGTTCTTCGTCAATTCGAGTGCGCTTTTCGCACCTGCAAATAATGTAACGCCAACTTCAGCTGATGTATTGCGGTCGCTCGCCCTGTTGATTGTGCCTGTCGGCATCATTTGGATTATGGCCTATTTCCTCTGGCGCGCCCAACAAATGCGTATGGTATCCGAAGTGCTGATGCATTCTGCACTCAGACTTGTGCGCCCAACCGACATTGCCTCAGAAAATCTGACCTCCATCGCCCAAGCCGTGCGCAATGAAGTTGACCTGCTCGTCGGCGGTGTGGAACACGCCTACCAGCGCGCCTCGGCACTTGAAGAAATCGTCCACAAGGAAATGTCTGCTGTGGAGCGGGCCTTTGGTGCCAATGAAGACCGCATCCGCAGTCTTGTCTCAGGCCTTGAAAGCCAGCGCGTCGCCCTTCAACAAACCAGCCAGATCGTGGGCGGTGAAGCAGCGCCCTTGTTGACGCGGCTCGAAAGCAACACCAGCAACCTGAACCAGGTCATCTCGATTGCACTATCGACATTCGACCGCTTGGAAGTTGGCCTGAAACAATCGTCGGACGATTTGGCCCGCACCATTGATGACGTGTCGGCACGTGCCGCCATCGCTGGCGATGAAATTGGCGGGCACAGTCAGCAGTTCGAACGCATTGCCGGAACACTGCTCGGTGACTTCCATGGCTTCTCATCACAATTGCAGGATTACGTTCAAGCCTTGAATGGCGCTGCATCCACACTCTCTACTGAATCATCGCGCTTTGGTGGCGAAGTGAAGGGTATGGAATCAAACCTCATCACTTTGCTGCGTCAAAGTGCCGAGCAACTCACATCTGCAAACCATGAAGTGGGCACCACCATTTCACGCCTGAGCACCGCATCAGCAGCCGACATCCGCAATGCCGCAGTTGAACTGTCACACACTGTCACCACCGTTGGTGACAACATCACCTATCACCTGAAAGCCACGACCAACGAAATCGCGGGCCTCATCGAAAAGTCGGGAGTTGAAACCGCCCAGCGCATCGAAGACAGCCGCGGCATCGTCACGCAAGGCCTGCAAGGCATCGTTGGTGATTTCGTCGGCAAGGTCAGCCAGGCCCGCACCGACCTGTCGCAATATGTCGATCAGGCCGCAGACCAGATCAACGGCAATTTTAACAGTGCCACCACCAGCCTGTCACAGCGCATCGAACTTGCCGGTACACAAATGTTGGCAGGACTTGACCAGACGGGTAATCAGTTCTTCGCCCAGCTCAACAATTCCGGCGCTGATTTTGCAGGCCGCATTGAACAGGCCTCCGGCGCACTGGCCGAACACTTGAACCAGCAGGTGTCGACTGTCACCAATGCCATGGTTGTGAATACGGAAGCCTACACCCAGCGCATTGACCAATCCGGCCATCAGATTTTGACCGGCATTGAAAAATCATCGCTCAACTTGCTCAATGGCCTCAACACCACGGGCAGCGAACTAACGGGCCGTTTTGAAAATGCAGCAAGCGGCTTCCTCGGCGGCTTGAATGCCACGGGTGGCGATTTGACTGACCGCATCGAAGGAGCGGCAAGCAGCCTGATGTCCAGCCTCAATGCAACGGGCGGCGATATTCTTGGCCGCATCGACCTCAGCAGCAACACATTGCTGAGCGGCCTCTCGTCCACAGGTACCGATATTCTGAGCCGCATCGACAAGAGCAGCACAGGCTTGCTTGGCGGCTTGAATGCCACAGGTACCGATGTGGCAAGCCGCATCAGCCAGGCTTCGTCAAGCCTGTTAACCGGACTGGGCACCCAAGGTGCCGACATGGTGGGCCGCATAGAACAGGCGACAGGATCTTTGCTGGGCAATCTCGATGCATCAAGTTCGGGTGCAGTTGGCCGCATCGAACAGGCAACCAACACACTCACAAGCCAGCTCGGAAAACACGCAGACCTTGTGGCCTCGACCGTAAATGCCACGACCGCACAATACACAAGCTCCATCGAAGAATCCGCCGCACAAATCATGGCGAACTTCGACATCACGTCGAAGAACATGTTGCTCAACCTGCAAACCGGTGGCACCGAATATACCGATCGCATTGCCCAGGCATCAAACGCCCTGTCATCGGATCTCGGTCAATATTCGTCTGCTGTGGCTGATACCATCCGCAATACATCGGACTCAATCACCGCCACCTATGACACTGCCTACAGCCGTGCCATGGAAAAGTTCCACATGGCCGCAACCACTCTGGAAACTTCGGCTGAAACCGTGGGCCAGCGTGTGTCCGACAGTGCAAGTCTGGTGGTCAACCAGATGCAGTCCTCAGGTTCGACCATCAACGATTTGTTGATCTCGACAAGTGGCACCATTGCCTCGCACATCAAGGAAACCTCCGACATCGTCACGCGTCAAATGCAAGACGCTGGCATTGCCGTATCGCAGAATATCGAAACGTCAACGGGTTCAGTCACCGAGCGCATTATCTCGATCTCCGGCGACTTCGTCGACAAGCTCGATACCACCCGCGACGACATGGTGCACATGCTGCAAACCACGGCAGGCACCGTCACCACAAGCTTGCAAGGAACGTCAACGCAACTGTTCACGCGCCTCGAGCAGGCGTCGTCGACCATAGCCGACCAGATGGAAAGCATTACCCAGCGCGTCAACGAAAACATAGACCTCACTGCGGGCTCCATCAACAGCACGCTGCAAGGCACGTCGACAAAACTGTTTACGCGGCTTGAGCAAACGTCGTCGCACATCGCCGATCAGATGGAATCAATTGCGATGCGCGTGAACGAAAACATCGACATGACGGCAGGTTCCGTCACCGGTCGTGTCGCCGATGTCACCGAAAAACTGACACGTCAACTTGACGTGTCATCAACAACTCTGGGCAACCTGCTCGACCAGACCGAAACCCGTATTGGCGCGCAGCTTGATCAGGCAACCACAGAACTCTCAGGCCTGTTCAGCGGCAACACTGATCGCATGACCGAACAGCTCAGCACCACTGCCCGCGATCTGGGTGAGCGCCTCGACATTGCGACAACCCACCTTGAGCAAGTCACGGCGGATGTGTCGGGCCGCTTGAGCAACACCAGCAACTCCTTCGTGACTGCGCTTGATACTGCGTCGAACGAAATCCAGACACGCCTTGGCCGTGCCCAGTCTACGTTCGAATCCGGTATCGACCGGGTGCAGGACGCCTTCTCGGAAGGCCTTGGTCAGACGACCATGCAAATCACCGGGCGCTTCGAACAGGAAACCGGCTTGCTGGTTGATCGTATCGACAAGGCCACGGAAGAGTTTGCCGATGCCGCAACCCTGTCGAACCGCAGCTTGGGCGAAGCGCAACGCGAATTCTCGGCTGCAATCGAAGGTGCAAACACCTTCTTCGCCGATCAACTGGTCAATGCCACAGCAGCCACCAACAAATCCTTGAACGATGTGCAGGGTCGTTTTGCCGGTACTATTAGCACTGTGCAAAATCGCTTCGCCAGCGATCTGGAAGAGTCGCACACCCGATTTGTCGGCACGCTCGAACCACTGCAAGGCCGCGTTACGACCGCACTCAACACCGCACAAAACCGCATGACCACAGAGTTGGACGACGCGCAAATCCGCTTGGCCGACGAATTGGGTGAAGCGCAAAACCGCATCTCCCTCAGCTTGGGCGATGTGCAGAGCCGCATTTCCTCAACCTTGGGCGATGCACAGAACCGCTTGTCGGCAACCCTCGTCGACTCGCAAGAGCGCTTCGCCGACACCTTGGGTTCAAACAGTCTGGCCTTCAGCAATGAAGTGGGAAGTGCAACCGCGTCTTCCACCCGCACACTTGATGATGTGACCAAGAAGTTCTCCGGCCACATTCAGACAGCCAACACCTATTTTGCCGAACAGGTGGCCACCGCCGCCGGTGAAATGGACCAGAAGCTCGAAAGCATTTCCATGAAGCTGACAGGCAAGCTGGAAGTGACAGGTTCACGTGTTTCCGAACGACTCGAGGATGTGACAGCCCTCGTTGACCGCTCGGTTGAGAAGTTCAACGATGAAATGGAACGCATGCTGGAAACCCGCCGTGATGCACTCGATACGTTGGTCAGCGACGCACAGCGACGCGCCCAGGAAGTCGACGCCGTCATGACCAGCTACATGAACCTGATCGAGGAATCACTAAATGGTGCTGAAACCCGCGCCAAGGACATCAGCCGCATTGTCGCCGACCAGACCACGCAGTCCATGCTGCGTCTGGAAGATGAGTTGAAGAAGCTCGAAGGTTCGTCTGCAGGTCAAGTCAATCAGGCCGCACGCGTTCTGCGCGAACAGCATGAACGTGCCTTGGCCAGCATGAATGAAATGCTGTCGTCTACCGCCAGCGATTTCCAGCAAACCGCACAGGACATGCGCATCACTGCGCAGCAGGTGGTGAAGGACATCGATAGCGCCCGTGGCGAGTTGAAGCGTGCCGTCATCGATCTGCCAGAAGAAACCCGCAACAACGCCGACGCCATGCGCAAAGTCGTGGCCGACCAGATCTCGGCATTGAATGCCCTGTCTGATGTGGTGCGCCGTCAATCCGGCAGCATGGACTTCTCAGGCCCCGGATACATCGCACCAAGAGGGTCCACGCCGGGAAAATCTGAGGGCGCCTCGTTCTCCGCTTCCACCGGAACGATCAGCGCCCCGAAAGCCACCGTGGAGCGGAACAACGGTGTTGAAGGCACCATGGCCCAAATCGCAGCCAGCGTAAAAGCGCTTTCAGGTTCCTCCGCACGGCCAACAGCCACCGCCCGCAGGCGTGAAGAACCGGTTGACGTCATGCCCGCCAACGTGGCCAAGGAAATCGCGGCCTATACTGTGAAGCTCCATGCGGCCTCTCGCGAAGTGGTGGAAGCCATGGACGACGGTCTGCCGCGTGATCTTGAAAAGCGCTATATTGGCGGCGACAAAGGTGTTTATACCCAGCGCCTCAGCGACTCGCGCGGCAAGCGCACAGTCACCGGCATCGCCAATCGCTACCGTGAAGAACGCCTGCTGAAATCACGCGTTACGTCCTACATCCGGCTGTTCGAGAAATTGCTCGACACCCTGACGGACGTGCCGGGCGGTGCCAATACTGTGGATGCAGTCCTCGCCTCGCAATCAGGCGAAGTCTACATGATGTTGGCCGAAGCTGCAGGCCGTTTGAGCGAACGTTGATCTGACGGATGCAGTTTTCCTGCGCTCACGAAAGCTGGCCCATTGCGGGCACGTTCACCATCGCCCGTGGCAGCAAAACCGCAGCTGACGTGGTGGTGGTGAAACTTTCCCGCAATGGCTTCACAGGCCAAGGCGAATGCGTGCCCTATGTGCGCTATAATGAAACGGTGCCGCAGGTATTGGCAGCATTGGAAGCGGCACGAAACGTAGTAAAATCCTTGCCCTCACGTGATGCCATCGCCAACCTCGCCCTGCCCTATGCAGCCCGCAACGCATTGGATTGTGCGCTCTGGGATTTGCAATGCAAAGAATCCGGCATGTCAGCATGGTCCCTGGCAGCTCTGACCGAACCCCACGCCTTGACGACAGCTTACACCTTGAGCATCGATACCCCAGACGCCATGGCCGCAGCAGCCAAAGCCGCAACTGGCCGGACATTGCTCAAACTCAAACTGGGCCGCACTGGCGACGTTGAAAGGCTTGCCGCCATCCGCACAGCCGCCCCCAACACCCGTCTGATCGTAGACGCCAATGAAGGCTGGTTGCCGGATATTCTGCCCGCCATGTTGGCCGCCTGCGAACAATATGGTGTTGAACTGGTGGAACAACCCCTGCCTGCCAACAATGACGAAGCCCTGCGCGGCTTTCCCCGCAATACCATCATCTGCGCCGATGAATCCGCCCATGGCGTCGATAGTTTGAAAGCCCTCAAAGGGAAATATGACGCAGTCAATATCAAGCTCGACAAAACCGGTGGCCTGACACCCGCGCTCAAGATGGCGGAAGCCGCCAAGGCAGAAGGCTTCAAGATCATGGTCGGCTGCATGCTCGGCACCTCCCTGTCGATGGCACCGGCTTTCTTGGTGGCGCAACAAGCCGAATATGTGGATCTCGACGGGCCACTGCTCCTCACGAAAGACCGCAGTCCCTCAATCACTTACAACGGCAGCTCTATGCAGCTCCCGCCGCGCGCACTCTGGGGTTAAGGCGCAGAAGTACCAGCGCCAGAACCAGCGCCGTCAATGAAACCAGCGCCATCGCATAATAAGCCTGGCCGCCGAAGTTTCCGTAAAGCCTGCCGGACATCCATGCCATGCTCGCCATGAACACTCCGCCCGACAATGCTGAATAAAGCCCCTGTGCCCGGTTGCGAAAATCAGGAGGTACCATCAAGCGGATGAAATGCATGGCCCCCAGATGCGCTGATGCAAATGTCAGCGCATGCAACATCTGCGATGCCAGCAACAACCCATAATTCGAAAAACTCGCCATCATCACCCAGCGCAATACACCGCCGGAAAGTCCCAGCAACAGCAATCGCGACGGACCCAACGCTTCGAGCAAACGGTTCGAAAATCCAAGCAGCACCACTTCAGCTGACACAGCGGCCATCCACAACAGGCTGATATCGAATGAGTTGAAACCAAGCGACGTCCAATGCAGCGAGCTTGAGGTGTAAAGCATGGCATGGCTCGATTGACCAAGAGCAGCCACCAGCATCAACAGCGGAAAGCTTGAGCCAAAAAACAAATCCCGCGCCCGGCCGAGCATGTCACCACTTGCGTCTTCATGCTTGGTGCGTGCTGGCTCATCCGGAAGAAGCAAAGTGGCAAGAAGCGCCAGGCCCTGGGCCAAGGCAATGAGCCAAGCCGTCGACAAAGGATCAAGCTTCGTCAGCAACGCCCCAGATATCAAGCTGCCCATCAGAAAACTCACCGATGCCCATAAACGCAAGCGCCCATAATCCAACCCATGCGCCGCCGCACCATCAACGCTGAAACCTTCGGTCAAGGCAAAAACGGGAGCGAACATGAAGCCCGCAATCAGCGCCATGGTGGTGATAGGCCCAAAGCCATTGCTGATCGCCAGCAGCAGATAGGCCGCAAAGGCAAATCCGGCACATAGCTGGATCACCAGTTTCCGGTTGCCAAAATGATCTGCAATCCACGCAAACAAGGGCGCACCCAACACCCGAACCGCCATCATACCCGCCACAATCATGGCGATGCTGGCATTGTCCATGCCCTTGGCTTTCAGCCACAGCGGCAGGAAGGGGAGTTGCACACCAGACCCCATCATCATCAGGGCATAGGCAATAGAAATACGAATTCCGAATACGCGAGCCGTCATAATTCGCGGTCTAAACCAAACATTCACCAGTTTGTATGAATATGCATGCAGGCAAGCCATGCGTGTTTTGGCAGGCCCAGTTTGTGTGTGTGGGAGTTTGTGTTGATGGCTGACCTTGAAGCCGCTGAAACCCGTTTGTCGTTCGACGACATTCTTGAAGCGGTGCAGGATTCAAAGCGGGGCCGCTGGTTCCTGCAGGAATATGAAACCCGCCTGCAAAATCGAGACACACGTACTGTTCTCGATGCCATTTCAAGGCTGGAAAGCCGCATGGAAAATCTAGGCC
>CAXTLE010000140.1:0-7906 GCA_964244855.1 uncultured Aestuariivirga sp.
CTAGGAAGGTTCTGAAGGAGCGAAAACATATGTCCCGTATCCCCTTGATGCCAAAAGCCACCGCAGTGTGGCTCGTAGAGAACACCACTTTGACCTTCAGGCAAATCGCTGAATTCTGCCATTTGCATGAACTTGAGGTCAAAGGCATCGCTGACGGCGACGTGGCCACGGGCGTGCGCGGGCTTGATCCTGTCACGGGCGGGCAGTTGACGCGCGAAGAAATTGCCAAGGCCGAAGCCGACGTCAGTCGCAAGATCAACATCCTCGAATCAAAGGTCATCGACGTTACCGTAAAGACCTCCACATCGGGCCCGCGCTACACACCCGTATCACGCCGTGGTGACCGTCCGGATGCCATTCAGTGGCTGCTGCGCTTTCACCCAGAATTGCCTGATGCTGCCATCATGAAACTCGTTGGCACCACCAAGCACACCATCAATTCCGTGCGCGACCGCACCCACTGGAACATTCAAACCATCAAGCCGGTAGACCCTGTGTCGCTTGGCATTTGCACGCAAACAGGTTTGGATATGGCCGTGCAAAAGGCTGCGGCCAAGTCCGGCAAGAAGAGCATTGGTGATGGCGAAGCGCTGCGCACCTTGATTCCGGCGTCGGAGGTTGAAGGTACCGCTGCTTACGCCAAGGCGCAGGAAGTGGCCGCTGCCGAAGCTGCCGCGAATGAAACCGTGAGCGAAGCCGCAACACGCCGCGACAGCGAAGACTTCAACGCCGATTCAGTGTTTGCGAAGTTGAAGGGCATGAAGCTGGAGGAAGAGCAGACCTGATGCGTATCCTCGTTGTTGGCGGTGAAGGCACAGTTGGCAAGGCAGCGATCAGCGATTTGCGCAAGCGTCACGACATTGTGTCAGCCGGGCGAAATTCCGGCGACATCAAAGTTGATGTGATGGATGAAGCTTCGGTGCTTGCCATGTTCAAGTTGGCAGGCAGCATTGACGCTGTCATTGTCACGACAGGCCACACGCATTTCGGTCCGGTTGCCGACATGACGCCGGACCTCTTTCGCAAAGGCGTGAATGACAAGCTGATGGGCCAGATAAATGTGGCGCTGATCGGCATGCACCATGTTAGGGACGGCGGCTCGATTACCTTGACCAGTGGTGTCACCAATCGGGACTTCATCCGCAAGGGGGCCAATGCCGCCGCAGTGAACGGCGCACTTGATGACTTCGCACGCGGCGCTGCAATCGAAATGCCCCGTGGACTTCGTATCAATGTGGTGAGCCCGGGACTGCTAGAAGACTCAGCCGTGAAATACGACGGCTTCTTTCCGGGCCATCTGCCTGTGTCAGCAGCTCGCGTGGGTTTCGCCTATACAAAAAGCGTCGAAAGCGCTTTGACAGGCCAAGTGATCATCGTCGACTGATCAGTCTTTGATCGGCACGGTATAGTTGAGCGGCATACGTGCACCATCGGCATAAATCACCTGGCCGGAAATGTAACTTGCATCATCGGACGCAAGGAATGCCGCGATGGATGCAATCTCGGAAGGTTGCCCCACCCGGCCCAATGGTGTGCGTGAGAGAATGCGGTTCATCGCGGCTTTGTCGTTGGCGACGCCCTTTAACATATCGGTCATAATAGAACCGGGACCAATCGCATTGACGCGGATGCCGTGTTCGGCAAGGGCCAACGCGGAAACTGCGGTCAATTGTTTCACGCCACCTTTTGATATGGTGTAAGGTGCGATGACGGGGATCGCCAATGTATCATTCACCGACGACATGTTGACGATGGCACCTGCCTTGCGGCCTGCCTTTACCTGTTCGACCATGTGGCGAGCTGCCTCTTGTGTGAGCAGAAACGCACCTTTCAGATTGATGCTGATGACCTTGTCGAAATCATCCTCGGTAATGTCGAGAAAATTCTTAGCAATCGAAATGGCGGCGTTGTTGACGAGCACGTCTATGGCCCCGTGGGCTTTCACAATTTGAGCAATGGCGGATTTGATGTCGGCTGGTTTAGAGACGTCGCAACGCAGATAGTTTGCGCCAATGGATTTTGCTGCGGCTTCACCCTCAGCATCCAAAACATCGGCAATTATAACGATTGCGCCCTCAGCCACAAAGCGTTCGGCGATAGCGAGGCCAATGCCACGTGCAGCACCGGTAATCAGCGCGATGCGGTTTTCAAGTTTCAAGATACGCTCCTAGTGGCCGTGGAAATTGCTGGTCGCTGTTTCCATCAACACCGACATAAACGCAACATGCCGCGCACGTGACAAAGCGCCCAAGGCCTGGTCAATAACGTCCTTGTTGGTGAGCCAGCTGGTATTGGCTCTCGTCAAATTCCAGGCCTCAGCATTTAGCGGTGAGATGTCTTCGATATTGGGCGGGTAAATTGCAGTGATGCGAACGCCTGTACCACGCAATTCCTGCCGCAACGCATCAGTCATCCCGGCTTGCCCATGTTTAGAAGCGATATAGGCTACCGATGCACCTTGCAGCGGCACATTGCTCATACCGCTGATCGAGATCATGTTGAGAATATCGGGCGCCTCAGATTTTTTCAGTTGTGCCAGCAATCCGCGCGTCAGCAAAAGTGCGCCGGTCACATTGGCTGTTATGGTTTGCGCAATCGCGAGAGCATCATGACTATGCATAGGTCCCGACAACCATGTCGCTGCATTGTTGATCAAAATATCGAGGGGGTGATTTTCATCGCGCCATTTTTTGGCGAATGTCGTGACCTCGGAAATGTCTGACATGTCTAGAACAACAGTTTCAGGCTTCGTGCCGGTACGCAAGCGAATGGATTCGGCAAGAGAGTATAGATTTTCCGGATTACGACCTGAAATTGTCACCTTCGCACCGAGGTCTGACAATACCACGGCAAAGGCAGCACCAAGGCCTCGGCCAGCACCTGTTATAAAGACATGCTTACCCTGGATGTTCTTCACCGCATTTCGGCCTCCATTGTTGGCGGAATGTACTTGTGTACACGGAATCAAACAGATATGACATCCCATCAAGGCGACGCTAAATTATTGATGGAGAGTGTCATTCAACCACTTCAAGCGCCTTATGATGTTGCAATTAATTTTCATGGCGTCGGGACTCCTCAACGGGCACTTGAGCCTGGAGAGGATTTGTACTGGATTTCCGAAAATCAGTTTGCAGCGATGGTTAACGAAATACGCTCTTGCTCGCGCAAAGTTTTGATTACCTTCGATGATGGAAACTCATCTGATTTGACCATAGGTGCACCGCTCCTCGTTACGGCCGGTTTGAAAGCTACATTTTTTGTACTCGCAGGACGAATTGGAACAAGGGGATCATTATCGAAAGCCGACCTGCATTCGCTGTTAAATCTGGGAATGCACATCGGGAGTCATGGATTTGACCACGTTGATTGGACAAAATTGGATGAAGCAGGATTTGAGCGCGAGCTTAAAAGCGCTCGCGATGTAATTGCTGCAGCAACAGGTGTTCGAGCCAATATTGCTGCAATACCCTTTGGAAGATATGATCGAAGAGCGTTGCGAGAATTGAACGTCGCTGGATATGATGAGGTATATTCGAGTGATGGCGGCGACATCACATCTGGCTTTCGGGTTATTCCTAGAACTTCGGTCCGCGCCGATATGACGATCGGGAATTTTCAGAATATTCTAAATGGACGGGAACCCTTGCTAAAAAAATTGAGACGACGCGCTTCAATGATCAAGAAAAACATTCTTTAACGTCATGACCAGAGTTCTCGTTGGATTTTCCGATGCTATCGCCCTGCCTGAAACGGTGTTCAGCCTTTTGAACGCCGGCCATGAGGTGCAGTTGCTCGGGTCAACAACTCAAACGCCAAGCCTGTGTAGATACGTTCCAAACCTTCTGGTCCATTCAATCGCTGCACCCGAGCGCGACGCTGCGCAATCCATTGCCGACTTTCGTCGGGTCCTTCAGCAATTCACGGATAGAGATGTCTTTCTGGCTCTCGATGACAGATCACTGTGGTTGGCAAGTGCCGCAAGTGAAAATGCCCCACTGCCAATCCGCCAGGCCAGTGCTGTTTTTGGCAATGCCGATCTTGCTCTGCAAAAAACGCTACAAACAGAATTGGCGCAACAATGTGGATTTGTCATTCCAGAGACTGTTATTGTTCGCCAAGGTGATGATTTTCCGAAGGATTTTCCATTGCCGGCGATTGTGCGCCCAGCTCTGGCTGTGCAGAACATAAACGGATGCTTGAACAAGGGCAAAACGGTCTATCTGACGAAACCGGAAGATTTTGCCAAACTCAAGGCCGATCCGGCACTGACATATCCCGTTTTGTTGCAGCCTCTTGTACATGGTGTGGGGCAGGGCCTGTTTGGCTTTGCTGGTTCTGATGGAATTGTCTGCTGGAGCGCCCATGAACGTGTTCGCATGATGAACCCACATGGCTCCGGTGCAAGTGCGTGCAAGACAAATACTGTCGATTTGGAATTGCAAAAGAAAGCAACTGAATTTCTGGCAAAATCCAGGTGGCGCGGACCCTTCATGTTCGAACTGTTGAATGATAAAAGAGGCAATAACTTCTTCATCGAATTTAATGGTAGATTATGGGGGTCGCTCGCACTGGCACGCCGCGCAGGATTTGAGTATCCGGCCTGGGCTGTGCAGCAGGCTTTGGATGGAAATTTTATGCCGCCCGACAAAATTTCTAACGTAGCACATGAGGTTCGTCATCTAGGGCGGGATTTACTCCACATTCTCTACGTCATAAAAGGACCCAAGACATCGTTTCATCGCGAGACATGGCCGTCATTAGGTGCAGCCATTTGGAATGTCCTGCAAATAAAGTCAGGTCCCAATTACTATAATTATGACCCACGCTATCCACGGTTTTTCTTGCGGGACACCCTGGACACCGTACTGCGCCAATTTGTAAAAAGAAAATCGTGAGCACAAACTCTGTCCGTGTCATGCTTCATGCCCATTCCACATGGTCATATGACGGATCGTGGTCGCTTGCAGGAATCGCACGATTGTTTGGCTCCTTTGGCATCAACTACGTCATGATGACGGAGCATGATACAGGCTTCAAGCCGGATCAGTTTAATCAGTACAAGGACGAATGTGCAAAAGCATCGACACCTTCTTGCACGTTGGTGCCTGGAATTGAATATTCGTCTCCGGACAACAGAATACATATTCTGACATGGGGTGTTGATAAATTTCTGGGCGAACATCGGCCAATAGAAGCAACTTTGAATGATGTGCGCAGTGCAGGGGGGGTAGCAATATTCGCACATCCAATCCGCCGGGACGCCTGGATGGCTTACGAAGACGCTTGGACGTTACTGCTAAACGGCATTGAAATATGGAACCGCAAGTCAGACGGGATGCTTCCCTCTGACGCCGGACTGAAATTGCGCGAAAAAACCGGGCTGCCGGCAACTGTCGGCGTAGACTTCCACAATATCAAACAAGCATTCCCTTTATTTCACAAATTCCACACCGCAACAACATCGGGTCCAAAAGAAATCATTGAAGCCATTAAAATTGGGTCACTGACCCCACAGGTTTGGGGTCAGCCACTTTTGGATGAAAAAGGGAAATTGCGTTCTGAAGTACAAAACAGATGGCATGGAATTGAAAATCTGCGCAAGAATTTGCGAAGAAGATAGACAAGGGCGGCTCTCTTTGCCCTCACGCTTCAACTGCGGCCATCACCTCAGGCTCCATTACCCTTGCGTTCGGCAACATGTGTTTCATGATGTTTCTTCTCCGAACATTACAGCACCCTAGCAGCTTTATGTTCTGCGTCGCGGCCCTTGCCTGCACAGCATGATCGTCCTAGCGTCAGGGCATCGGAGTGGGTGACAATGAAAATCGAATATCGCAGCGGTGACGACAATGAACCGCTTTCCAACGGTTCGTCGATTGGATATTCGCAACCGATGCCATCGCGCTGGGCTCGCTGGATAGCGCTGTTCTTTGCCGTCACAGGCCTCGGCATTTTTGCGCTGTCGACTTACCTCTACCTCAAGCAGGTGGCGTTCATGAAGACCGCCCTCACTGTGCCGGCACAGATCACAGAACTGATTGAAGACACGGGCGACATTGGCAAGGACGATACCGTTTATCGTCCGGTGCTTCGCTTTACGACCAGCGATGGAGTTGCTCACATCGTGCGCGCCAGCGTTGGCTTCAGCCGCGGCATTCAAAATGTCGGAGACCAGGTCGAGGTGATCTATGCACCGGGGAAGCCCGACGAAGCTGATCTCAATAGTTTCTTTTCCAACTGGATCAGCGTTATTCTGGGTGCCATCGGCTTGGTGTTTCTGGGGCTGGGCGGATTGGGTGTTTATTTGACCGGACGAAACAACCTCTAGCCTTCATGTGGAAAGCCGCCTATCTGGCGCGCCATGTCCACCTTCACACTCGGTCTTGATTTTGGCACCACAAATACTGTTGTCTCGATGCGCCGGGGCGATGACGTGACCACGCTCAATTTTGATACCAGGCACGGTTTGCTCGACACAGTGCGCACGGTCCTGGCGATGTGGCAGGATCCGTCGAAGCCTGCGTCCAGCATCGCCGTGGGGCGGGATGCGCTGGCCGAGTTTTCGGAATTTCCCGATGACACGCGGCTGATACAGTCTCTAAAATCATATGCCGCCAATCCGTTGTTCCGGCAGTCGATGATTTTGAACAAGCCCTATACATTTGCGCTGTTGATGCAGTCGTTCATTGAACAGCTTTTCCGTTTGAGTGATGTGGATTTATCGAGCGTCGGCAAAATCACGGTGGGGCGGCCGGTGAAGTTTGCCGGCTATAGCCCTGATGAAAAACTGGCGCTGGCCCGTTATCGTGAAGTGTTCACTGCAATCGGCATTCCCGAGATTGAATTCGTCTACGAACCCGTCGCCGCCGCCCTCACCTTCGCCCGCCGCCTGACCAAATCCGCCACCGTGTTGATCGCGGATTTCGGCGGCGGCACTACGGATTTCTCGGTGTTGAAACTTTCAAATACGACGCATGACGTTTTGGGCGTTGGCGGCATTGGCATAGCGGGCGACCAGTTTGACTATCGCATTGTGGTCAACGCGGTGCTGCCACATCTGGGCATCGGCACGCAGTATCGCAGCATGGGCGGCAAGACGCTGGATCTGCCAAAGCATGTGTTTCATTCACTGGCCCGCTGGAATGAATTGTCGTTTCTGCGCAGCAGTAAGGAATACGCCGAACTGCAAGACCTGAGTGCCCATGCAACCACACCGGAAAAGCTGAACAGGTTTTTCCACATCGTGGATCACAACAAGGGACTTGATCTTTACGACGCAGTGTCGGCGCTGAAGCGGCAACTTTCAACGCAAGACAAGGCAAGCCTGCATTTCGAAAATCTCGACATCAGGATCAGCCGCGATGATTTCGAAAACTGGATCGCCGATGATCTCGAACGCATTGCGACCTCCCTCAACAGCACCATGGAAAAAATCGGTTGTATTGACGATGAAATAGACTCCGTGTTCCTCACGGGCGGCACCTCGCTGGTGCCTTCAGTACGCCAGATTTTCGCAGATCGTTTCGGCGAGCATAAACTCCATTCCGGAGACGAATTGGTGTCCGTGGCCAAAGGCCTCGCACTGGTCTGATCACTTTCCGCTTCCATCGGCAAGCGCCTTGAGGTACGCCGCTCAAATTCAGAGTGCTCTTCCATCTTGTCCCTTCCCCCCTGCGGGCAGGGTTGGGGTGGGGGTCGCTCCGGCTTTTGAGATTTAATCGATGCAAATCCCAAAACCAATCGACCCCCACCCCGGCCCTCCCCACAAGGGGGAGGGAGAAGAAACAGGAGCCTCCAATGCCCGCTTTCCGCACCCTTGATGATGTTGATGTTCACGGTAAAAAGGTGGTCATCCGCCTTGATCTCAATGTGCCGATCAAAGACGGCGTGGTCACGGATACGA
>CAXTLE010000141.1:0-7841 GCA_964244855.1 uncultured Aestuariivirga sp.
TTTGGTTTTTTCGCCTGGCAATGAAGCGCATCTGCATGCATTCTCGACGGAGTTGATCCACAGTGATGGCTCTCGTTCGCCCCGTTATCTTCATACGTCGCCAGAATTTGCCTGCAAGAAACTGTTGGCGGCGGGAGAGGAACGGATTTTTTCGCTGGGTCACGTGTTTCGAAATCGCGAGTGCTCCAAAACTCATGCACCTGAATTTTCAATGCTGGAGTGGTATCGTGCGAACGAGGACTATCGCGTAATTATCGAAGATACATTGGCGTTGGTGCGACTGGCAGCGGATATGACGGGACATTCAGTTTGGCATTGGAAGGGCATGGCATGTGATCCCTATGCTGAGGCGCAATGGCTGAGCGTGAATGAGGCGTTCAAGCGGTTTGGGAGAGTGGATTTGCTTGCAACAGTTGGTCAAAGAGGTGAACCGGATCGTGATGCTCTTGCTGCCGTTTCTCCCGTAGCATTTGGCGACGGGGAAACCTGGTCCGATATTTTCAGTCGTATTCTGGTTGAGAAAGTTGAGCCACATCTAGGGCAGGGTCATCTTACCGTGTTGTATGAATATCCAAGTTGCGAAGCAGCGCTGGCCCGCACTTGCGCACATGACCGCCGAGTGGCTGAACGGTTTGAACTTTATGCGGCGGGCGTTGAATTGGCTAATGGCTTTGGTGAATTGACGGATGCCGCCGAACAGAGGCGACGTTTCGTTGACGAGATGGACATCAAGCAACGGGTTTATGGTGAGCGCTATCCGATTGATGAAGATTTGCTTGATGCACTGACGCGCATGCCACCCGCTTCCGGCGTGGCGCTTGGGCTTGACCGCGTCATCATGCTGGCCACGGGGGCGACGTCGATTGATCAGGTGCAATGGGTACCTGTGGGTTGAAAAACGCTACTGACATCTCCTGACATTCCGGTGTGTTATTGCTCCGGCATTGCAAAGGAGACGACCATGACACCGAACCATATGATCTTGTTTTACGTCAAAGACCCGCTTGCAAGTGCGGCATTTTACACGCGCTTGTTGGGCGACAAACCCATCGATGCCTCTCCCGGATTTGCCATGTTCAAAGTCAATGACGGAACCATGTTGGGACTGTGGAATACCACTGGCGTTGAGCCGAAACCTGATGTCGCGGCAGGTGGAAGTGAGCTGGCCTTTCATGTTGCTGACAACGCTGCGGTCGATGACTATCACAAGCGTTGGTCGCAAGAGAAATTCCCCATCGCACAGCAACCGACGCAGATGGACTTTGGATATACCTTCACCGCAGTAGATCCTGACGGGCACCGCCTGCGTGTGTTTGCGGCGGCAGGTTGATGCAAAGATTCTGGATTGGTGTTGCCGCCGCAAACCACATTGCCCGCGGCAGGGCTGGTGGGTTCATGCAGGTCAACCATGGCAGGGAGGCACCACTGAAACGGTTGCAGCCCGGAGACGTGATTGCGTATTATTCGCCGGTATCGGAATTTGGTGGAGATGACACGTTGATGTCATTCACGGCGATCGGGGTAGTGAAGGACCGCTCTCCCTATCAGGGAGATATGGGCGGCGGCTTCACACCATTTCGCCGTGATGTGGAGTGGAGTGAAAGTCACAATGCCGGAATTCGCCCCCTGCTTGATCAACTGAGCTTTACGCGAGGCCAAAAAAGTTGGGGTTACAAATTTCGGTTTGGGCTGTTCGACATTCCGCGTGAGGACATGGAGATCATTGCGAAGGCGATGGGGAGTCAGCTGACGTCTTGAGCACTATTGCCCGCTGAGGGCCAATCGCTTCATATGATAGGGTTCCACCAGGATTTCGAACCGGGGTGACGACACGACGCCAAACGCATCTGGATAGTTGCGTTTGATTTTATTTTCTGCTGCTTCCACGCGGTCCGCTGTGAGGGGGTGATTTCCGTAGACAACATTGGTTGCCCGGTCACGCAATGGTGCAATGGCGCGGAGCTTCCGCAACAGCGCAGTCATTTCGCGCGGGTCGTAGCCTGCCTTCACCAGAATATCGATGCCGATGGAATCTGCCATCATCTCCTGTTGGCGGATCATGCCGTTCATGGTGGCGTTGCCGCCGAGGCGCAGCATGCGTCCCAAATTGTCGGCCAGTGATGTGGGGATGTAGTCGTCCATGAAATGACTGCCGGCTTTGCTGGCCAGGCGGATTTGCTTTTGCCGCTGCGGATGGCGCATCAGCACATGGGCCATTTCATGGGCCATGACGGCTGCAACCTGCGCCTCGTTGTCTGCAAATTGCAGAAGACCTTCGTTGATGAGAATTGTCCCTGCACCCGGGGTAAAGGCATTGGCCTGACGGCTTTTCAGAAGCACGACCTTGAAATTCGCGTCCTTGGCGCTCACCGAAGCAGCCAAGTGGTCAACCATGCCCTGCAAATGACGCGACATGACGATGTCATTTGAAATTCCAAGCCGCATTACCATACGCTGTGTTTCGGCGTCGGCGGTCTTGCGTTCCTGCTCGGGTGTGGAGATGAGGGCCTGATCGACTTCCTGAGGCGACGCGCCGATCTTCTGTGCAAAAGCCGCGCGAAATTCGGCTTTCTCATCTTCAAGCGCCAGCAATGAACGGCCGCCACCGGAACAACCAGCCACGGCGAGGCTCGCCAGAAAAATGGCAACCGAACGGTTCACCAAGGGCAGCGTTTTTTGCATCAGGCCTCTTGCAAGCGTTAACGTCTGTTAACTATCGCTTGCCCTGATTTGCACCCAAATTCAAGCTGCTTTGCTCACATCAGGTGAGAGCGTTTCAAGACCTGCCTGATGCTCAAAGCCATTTTATCGACAATCTCGGTCAGTTCGGCATCTGATGCGTTGTAGGGCGGAGCGAGAATGACGATGTCTCCGTTCACGCCGTCTACATTCCCGCCGACGGGGTAACAAATCAGCCCATTTTCAAGGGCCTGCGCCCTGATGTGAAGAGCCAGCTTCAAGTCTGCTGCAAACGGGGCCTTGGTATGGCGGTCTTTTACCAGTTCTGCCGCCACGAAATACCCGCGACCCCGGATGTCGCCTATCGCGTCAATTGCTGAAAGCGCATCTGCGATCATGGTTTTGAACCTGGCCTCTTGTGATGCTACGTGTTCAACCAGCTTTTCCCGTGTCACGATTTTTTGCACGGCAACGCCAGCAGCACAACAGGTCGTGTGACCTGTAAAAGTGTGTCCAGTTTGGGCGACCCCAATAGCATCGGCAATTTTGTCCGAATAGACAGCGGCACCCAGTGGTAAATATCCGGCGGCCAAGCCTTTGGCCACCGACATGATGTCTGGCTCAACACCATCCCGTTCCAAAGCTCGCCATGTGCCTGTGCGGCCAGCCCCACACATGACTTCGTCGGAAATCATCAGCACGCCGTGGCGGCTACAAATCTCCCGCACGCGTTTTGCGTAACCGTCCGGAGTCGGCACGCAACCGCCTGCAGCACCGACGACGGGTTCGAAGATGAAAGCTGCGATCGTCTCTGGCCCTTCGCGCAATATCGCGTCTTCCAGTTGTTGAGCATCCAGTGTACCGGGTTCAGGTCGATAAGTGTTGGCAGGCGATATGCGTACCGCATCAATGAATGCACCCTGAAATGCGACGCGGCGTTCGAGGAAGCCGGAAACGCCGAGTGCGCCCAAAGTATTGCCGTGCCAGGAGCGTTCGCGCGCGATGAATTTGCGACGGGTCTTTTGCCCGATGGCATATTGATATTGTAGGGCCAGCTTCAGGCAGCTTTCAACTGCTTCAGACCCGCCCGTGAGGAAGACCATGTGTTTGAGGCTGCCACCACAGCGATTTATGATAATTTCTGTCAGCTCTCCCAAGGCGTCTGAGGTGAAGTTGTAGCGATAGCCGTGGGCTATGCGGCCCAGTTGCTGCGATATGGCTTCGTTCACTTCTTCATTGCCGTGCCCAATGCAATAAACGGCAGGGCCGCCCGAGCCATCAATATAGCGTTTGCCGTCAATATCATGCACATAACTGCCTTTGGCCCAGGCGACTTTCGGAATTCGGGCAATGGAATGAATGCTGTTTGCGATGAGTGTCATATTGGCCTTGAAGTCATGATGAAGCTGCCCGAAAAGACCATAGTGCCGTGGACACGTCAACGTGTTCGGCAGGCGATTTCATTGGGGCGGTGATGACGAGTGAATTGACAGATTTGAATGATGTGATGGCAAATGCCTGGCAGCTGCTGGAGTTGGGCGTGGCCAGTCGCAAACATGGTTTTCATCATGCGGCGGTGGCGACGATAGGAGTGACGGGAAAACCGCGTATTCGCACAGTCATTTTGCGGGCGGCGGAAGCCGAAAGCGGGACATTGCGTTTTCACACGGATGTTCGTTCTGAGAAGTGCAAAGACATTGCAGCCAATCCCGGCGTCAGCGTGGTGTTTTATGATGAACCCAGTCGCACGCAAGTTCGGGTGGAAGGCGTTGCGACATTACACTTGAATGATGATCTCGCGGATGCAAGCTGGAAGGCCGCGCAACCAATGAGCAAGATCACTTATGGCATCATGCCGGAACCGGGTTTGGCGATTGAATCTCCTGACCTGATTTCAATGCCTGAGCCACAGACCAATGTTGAGTGGGCGCGAAAACATTTCGTTGTTGTGAAAGTGGAGGTTCAGACTTTGCAATGGTTATATCTCAAGCAAGGAGGACAGAGGTGTGCGGTTTTTGATTTCGTCGCTGATACGCGAACCTGGACGGTGCCGTCATGATCACGCTTTATGATCCCGTCCAGAAGTTGCATGCGCCGGAAACTTTCATTGTTGCAGGGCGGCCTCAGCCTATACCGGAAACGCCTGCTCGCATTGATATGCTGATGGAGGGTGTGCGAGCTTACGGCAGCGAGGTGCGGGTGCCGCCTGCGATTGGGGCTGAGGTTTTGGCCTTAGTGCATTCGCAACAATATTTGAGTTTTCTCGAAACCCTGCGGGAGCGCTGGAGACATGTACCGAACGCCAGTGATATTCCGCTGCCCAATGTTTACGCCATTCAACGTGCCTCGTTGCCGCCGATTGGCTATCCAGAAGCAGTGGTGGGACAAGCAGGTTATCACTTGGGGGATGGGGCTTGTCCGGTCACCGAAACCACGCTTGCCGCTGCGAAAGCCAGCGCGGCTTGTGCGGTGGAAGCGGCACGATTGGTGATGGCGGGGGAGCGGATGGCTTATGCGCTGTGCCGCCCACCAGGGCACCATGCGGCTTCTGATCTGGCGGCGGGATTTTGTTTTTTCAACAACTCTGCTTTGGCTGCCGAGATGGTGACGCAGGCTGGCAAGCGGGTGGCTGTTCTCGATATTGATGTGCACCACGGCAATGGGACTGAAGCAATATTTTATGATCGCGCCGATATTCTTACGGTTTCCATTCATGTTAACCCGACGCGGTTTTATCCATTCTTCTGGGGCTATGAAAACGAGCGTGGCCGTGGGGCTGGTGAAGGGTTCAATCTCAACTTGCCACGTGAACGTGGACTCGATTTGAACGGCTATCTTTCGGCTCTCGACATTGCCCTGCAGCGGATTTCGGATTTTGGGGCGGATCATCTGGTTGTTGCAGCGGGGCTGGATATTTCGAATGATGATCCGTTCAAGGGGTTTGCGATTACGACTGAAGATTTCCGGGTCATTGGAAAACGCATTGCCGAAATGAAATTGCCGATGGTGATTGTGCAAGAGGGTGGTTACCCATCTCACTCGCTGGGTCGTAATCTCGCTTCTTTGCTTTCAGGATTGGGCGCGTAATGGGGGTTGGTTTTCGCGCCATGCGGGCCGGGCAGGAGGATGCTGTTGCCGCGATGATACGGCAGTTGCCGAAGGATCTGGGGATTGATGCTGTTCCCAAAATCACAGGTGACTCCTTGCGGGCGGCTGCTGATCTCATCCAGGTTTCAGTTGCGGATGATTCAGGTTTGCTGCTGGGCTGCTGTGTGTGGATGCCGGTGTTCTCGACGTGGCGCGGGGCCAAGGGTGTCTATATTTGCGATCTTTATGTTATGAAACATGCGCGGGGAAAACGCATTGGCGAGCGTCTGGTGCACTATGTGGCCAAACGGGCCAAGGCCATTGGGGCGTCTTACATGCGGCTTGAGGTTGATACAGAAAATCCGCGTGCGTCCGAATTTTACGCGCGGTTGGGCTTTGCAAAAAGGGCAGGGGACGAAAATCATTTCATGGAGCAGGATGCTCTCGACAGTTTGGCAGGAGAAAAAACATGACAATCAAAACCGTGGGATTGATCGGTGCAGGCCTGATGGGGCATGGCATTGGCAAGAATATTCTGGAGAAAGGTTTTGCGCTGAATGTAGTGGCGCATAAGAGCCGCTCCAATGTTGATGATCTGATTTCGCGTGGTGCCAAGGAATATAAAACACAAGCTGATATTGCCGCAAATTCTGATTTGGTCATTTTGTGCGTCACCGGAACGCCGCAGGTTGAAGACGCGGTTTATGGGCCCTCGGGTTTGATGAAGGGGGCGAAGAAGGGATTGATCATCGCGGATTGTTCCACCGCGATTCCGGACTCGACCATCAGGATTGCGGGCGATCTCGCAAAGCTGGGCGTAACGTTGGTGGATACGCCGATGACACGTACGCCGAAGGAAGCCGAGGCTGGCAAGCTCGGGCTTATGGTGGGCGGTGATGCGGCGGTGATTGAAACCATTCGTCCGGTTTTGAATACATTTGCGGATCTGATCGTTTATTGTGGAGGTGTGGGCACGGCACATCAGATGAAGCTGATCAATAATTTCATGTCGATGGCCCATGCTGCCGTGGCGGCTGAAGCGATAACTGTTGCGGCGAAAGCCGGGATTGGCATGGAAGCGCTGCGCGATGTGATCATGGGGGGAGGCGCCATGTCGGTGATGTTTGGGCGGCTGATCAATGTGCCGCTGCACGACGATGACAGCCACGCGAAATTCGCCATTCGCAATGGCCGGAAGGATTTACGCTATTATACCAATATGACAGAAAACATGCCGGTGGCGTCACCGATTGCGGAGACGATACACCAGATTTTTGTGTTGGCTGATACGCAAGGCTATGGCGAGAGGTTTGTGCCGCGGCTGGTGGACATGATGGGGAAAAATGCCGGAATGAAATGAAGGACTTAGGTGTAAAAAGCGCAATATAAGAAAATAGTGCTTGACACCGCGCGGTCGTTCTGCTAGATATCCGTACACTCCAGAACTGGGTCACCCCATCTGCTGTCCCCAACAACAGTTTTGAGCCGATCAGGAAAACGACGTTGGGGGTGGTGGGTTGATGTAGCGAAAGTTTAACTTGATAGTTACCGTGCAGTGCTCATATATACATCCAAGGCCGCATCGCAGCCAACCAGATAGACCAGCGAACCGATCCTTTCCGACATGTAGCACAAGCTGTGGCGTAAGCCTTGGGATAGGGTCGGTTCCATTTATTGGATTTCAAGCTTGAGGCCAATGTTTGCGATATTGTTGGATGGCGGTTTCCTGACGAAAAAGTTGTATTCTCGGTTTAACCGACACGCCACAGCCGAAGACGTGGTTATAGAGTGTGAGAGACTGAGAAATATTGCTGAAGTCGAGGGGTATGAGCTTCTCAGAATTTATTACTATGATGCTCCGCCTTCGTCAGAGTCACTGAGAACGCCAGTTACGAAAGCAACTGTCAATCTCGCGACGACGGAACGTTATCGTGTCAATCAGGCACTCTACGATCAACTTGTATTAAAGCCGAATTTCGCTCTTAGAATGGGCGAAACGCGCTTGTCTGTTGCAAAATGGCGGGTCAAACCATCAGCAGCTAAAAACTTGATTTCTGCACCTCGAGCATTGCAAG
>CAXTLE010000142.1:0-7784 GCA_964244855.1 uncultured Aestuariivirga sp.
CCAAGGGGCCTTCCGCCGATCTTGAACGCCTGTATCAGAAGCACCTGATCGACCGCACAAGCTATAGTGCAGGTACATTGAACCTCATCGAAGCCGGGCAGCGCCTCGCGGCCATTGAAATTGAAATCGACCAAGCCGAAGGAAAAATCACTGAATTCATGTCGAGCCGCGACATGCTGGAATCGCTCGATGTGGCATTGAAAGAAGGCAAAGGCCTTGCTGGCATCACGGCCACATCGAGTGATCTGCTGCTGCTGACAAAGCAAGCCTCCGACGCCCTTGCCGCGCGCGATTTGGCCAAGTCGCGGCTCATCAGTGTCGGTGAAAGCAAGGCGACACTTTTGAAAAGCCAGCAGGTGCTCACCAGTCAATTGGCGCAGGTCGAAAGTTCGGCACTGGCGCGCGCGATACAAAAACGTATCGACGTCGTCTTCGTGCCTTATGGCAATGAAAAGCTATTCGCTGAAGGCAGCAATCTCTACAGCTGCACGTTCACAATCCTCTGGTGCAAAAGCGTGGGCGTGGTTGGAAAGAGCCTGCCTGGCGAAATCAGTTCGGTTCATCCCTTCTTTGGCAAACCCATTCGCGGGAAGTTTGTAGAGGTCAAACTCTCAACACCAGACGCCGCAATGCGCGAGATCATCCATGGCACACACAAACCGCTCTTCCTCTAAGAGGCATGGCTTGACCCTCGCTTGTGCGGTGCTGGCCTTGGCCGGCTGCGCCAGTCAATCCAACTTGCTGGGCGAGGACTTTCGCCTGTCAATATTGAATCCAGCCAAAGAAATACGGGTCATCAAAGCCGCTGATACACCAAACTTGAAGCCCACAATCATCATGCCAGTCTCCGCAACACCGCGTAAACTGCCCGCCTGGTGCGAGTACCTGACGGAAGACACAGCCGCCCAAACTATGATTATGCGCTCACCGCGATTGTCCGCGTCAAGCAACAATGACGGTAAAGCCAGCGTATCCATGGGCATGAGCTTGTCGGAATTCGCAAAAGCCAATATTCTCGAAGAAACAGCCGAAGCACGTTGCCGCCGCTACATGGCTGAAACCGGATTGCAGAAGCTTGTGTTCCTGTCCCCGCAAGGCCTGACCAGTGCAGGGTTCCGCGCCAAGGCAAGGGCCATTCAAGGTCACAACGGCGACATCCAGGCCCTGCGCCGCAGAGTGACAAAAGCCATGAATGATGGCTATCTTGATCGCGAAAAGGCAACCATGCTCACAGGTCTCGCCGATCAAATCATGGCCGAAGCCGCAAACGCCAAATCACAAGCCGACCGCCGCACCTCCGATCTCTTGGGCACCAAGGACCACGCAAGTGTACTGGGCCGCGAATTGCTCCGTGCCGAAGCCGACCTCGAAGACCTGAACAGTCGCATGCGCACATTTGATGCCGTCGACGTATCAGTATCAGCAGGCTGGAGCGACGATATCACCCGCGAAAATTTCGCCGTCGACAGCAACAGCTTCAGCGGCAAAGTCAGCCTGTCCATGAAACTGGGTGCCGTGCTGCCGCAACGTTTTGAACACGAAGAACGCGCCAAACGTGCCAAACTCCGTGCCATCGGCGAAGAGGGCGGCAGCTTGTGGCAGGTCAACGTACTGCGCATCGCCCATGAACGCGCCATTGAGGGCTTGGTCGAATCCGGCAATAAAATTGACAGCGCCATCGCTGAGACCCGAAAACTCGTGGTCGCACTCAAAGGCGTGGAAGCCCCTGAATTCCAAGGCACCCACATCCAGGCCAAGTTCCGCCTGATCCAACTCGAAACCGACAAAGCGGCGGTGCTGGGGTCAATTGCGGAAATACGCGCGAACATGAAGCGCTTGAATACGCAGGGTTGACCTCTCCTGGGGTTAATATTTCCGCCATTCCCGCGACGCCCCAAATCTGTTTTAAGCAGCCACCACAGCTGTTTCGGAAACACTCGCTTTGACCAACAAATCCTACATCATCGGCATTGATACCGGCGGCACCTATACCGATGCTGTCGTTATCGAACGCGCTGCCCACCGCATCTTGGCTTCCGCCAAATCCATTACCACCAAAGGCGATCTTGCGGTTGGCGTAGGTCTTGCGATGGCTGAAGCTGTCGCCGCACTTAGGGGCGAAGTCCAACCGCAGGACATCAAACTCGTTTCCATCTCAACAACCCTTGCCACCAATGCCGTGGTCGAAGGCCACGGCGGTGCCGCAGCTGCCGTGCTGATTGGCTTTGACGACAAGATGGTGGAGCGCACCGGAATTGCAGCCGCTTTCCCCGATATGCCTTTGATCCGCATCGCAGGCGGGCATGATCACAACGGTGATGAAGTCACGAAACTCGACACCTTGACGTTAAAAGCAGCGCTCGAATCCCTGAAGGGCAGGGTAGGCTCAATCGCCATCGCCTCCACTTTTGCCGTCCGCAACAATCGCCATGAGCTCGCCACCCGCGACATGATCGTCGAAACGCTTGGCCTTCCCGTCACACTATCATCCGAACTCTCAAGCGCCCTCGACGCCCCGCGCCGCGCTCTCACATCGGTATTAAACGCCCGTCTCATTGGCCACATTGCAAGACTGATTGCCGCCGTAAAACGCGCCATGCAATCCGTCAACATCGATTGCCCGCTGATGATCATGAAAGGCGATGGTGCCTTGGCCTCAGCCGAAAGTGTCATTCATCGTCCCATCGAAACCATCCTCTCTGGCCCCGCCGCAAGTCTCGTCGGTGCGAAATGGTTGTCGGGCCTTGATGACTTCATCATGTCAGACATGGGCGGCACCACAACTGACGTTGGCATACTCGAAAATGGACGCCCACTGGTCGCTGCACACGGCGCGGAAGTCGGCGGCTGGCGCACCATGGTCAAAGCCATTGACGTCAAGACCATTGGCCTTGGCGGTGACAGCGAAATCAGCATCGGCCTCAACGGCAAAATCGACGTCGGCCCGCAACGCGCGGTGCCACTTTCGCTGCTGGCCTACCGCGTGCCTGAACTGGTGATAATGCTGGAAGCCGACATTGCCGAAACCGAAGGCGGTTCATTGCTCGGCCGATTTGTGGTACTTCCTTTCGGCCACGATGACCGCCCGCCACCGCACGGCCTCACTTCGCGTGAAGCAGAAATTCTGGCTATGGTCAGCGACCATCCAACGCCCCTCCGCAAAATTGCAGTCTCAAGCGCGTCCCAACGCGCCGTGTCAGCCTTGCGCCGCAAGGGCCTGCTGCAACTATCAGCCTTCACCCCCTCGGACGCCGCCCATGTGCTGAACCTGCAAGCCAACTGGAACGGCACTGCCGCCATTCTCGGTGCAAAACTGCTCTCGAAGTTCCGCACCATGAAAATGCCGGATGATGAAACGCTGAAGGCCTTCTGTACGGAAGTCTGGCATGCCACCGTCACCAAAACCGCCCGCGTCATCATCGACACCGCCTTGGGCAACGTGACCGACTCAAACACTTTGATCGATGCCGTTTGCGAAGGTCGCGCCCAAGTGGGACGCGCCAGACTATCAATTTCGCCCGCCATGCCCATCGTTGCCGTCGGCGGACCGGTGAAAGTCTATTACGACGAAGTCGCTCGCCGCCTCAGCACTGAAGTCATCTTCGCACCCTATTGCGATGTGGCCAACGCCGTCGGTGCGGCATCCGCAGTCGTCGCTGACCGTGTGACCATAACAGTTGAAGGTGACGGCAATGGATTGTTCCGTGTCCACGGCGCTGGCCAGGCCGAAGTCTTTGGCTCTGGCATTCAGGCATTGGCTCACGCCCAACACCTCGCCAGCCAATTGGCTGAAGCACAAGCCACCGCCCATGGCGCCAAAAACCCGCGCATTGAACTCCACATCGAAAAGAACTTGCTCCCCGACGCTCGCAACGATGACGGCCTTCTCACAGCCACCGTTACTGCCGAAGCCATAGGCCGTCCTGTTCAGGATTGATTTACCACGTGTAAAACCTTGCATGTCTATGATGCTTAACACTGCAATTGTGCGGACCCTCGCAATCTCCCGTTAACTCCGGTTGCGTTAGGGTCCGTTAACGTGACGGAGAGTTTTTGAATCATGAATGCGCTGAATTTTACAGGTTGGGATGACTCGAGCAGCAAAAGCACCACATGGCGCATTGAGCGGGAGCCCGCTCCCAAGCCGCAAACCGCAGCCTTCTTCCCTGACCAGAACGGCGGTCTCTACGAACGTTTGATATCAGCATTGCCTATTGCATTGCATTGCATGGACGCATCGGGCCGTTTGATTTCCGTCAATCGCCAATGGTGTGAAAATTTCGGTTACCAAATGCATGAAGTGCTGGGACGGGCTTTCAGCGAATTTCTACCGGTTGAAAGCCGCAGCAAACTTGTCACCACCATATATCCAAAATATTTGACCACCAGCGCCTGCCGCAGTGAAGAGATCTTGTTAATCCGCAAGGACGGTTCTTTGGCAACAATCCTCTTGTCGATGAATGCCTATCGCGGCGACAAAGGTCGTCTTGACCGCTCCGTGTGCATGATGGAAGACATATCTGAGAAGAAAATTGCTGCCTTGGCCACCAACCGCAGCGACCAACGCTTCCGTGCGGCTTTCGCAGCTTCGGTTCATTCCATGGCAGTTATTTCGCCTACGGGGCAAATTGAATTTGCCAACGAAGCCTTCAAAACCTTTCTCGAACGCAAAGACATCGAAACCGCCACCCATGGCTTCGACGAACTTCTGCACAAGGATGATCGCGGTCAATTCCTGAACGGACTGCGCCAGTTGCTGTCTGGAGAAACCAGTCATTTCAATCTCGATCTGCGCTTTGTGGGGCAGGGCGACAAAGTTGTTCATGGCTCCACATCAGTTGCCCTCGTCAAAAACGAAAAGGGCGGCACCGAACAACTCGTCATTCAAATTGTTGATGTGACAGATCGCAAGACCATCAACGACCGCCTTCAGCGCGCCCAGAAAATGGAAGCCGTTGGCCAGTTGACGGGCGGCCTCGCCCATGACTTCAACAACCTGCTCACCATCATCATCGGTAATCTGCAATTGCTCGACGGCAAAATCACCACCGACGAAAAATCCGCAAAACGTTTGGTCGAAGCCCAGGATGCCGCCACCAAAGGGGCTGACCTGACACGCCAGTTGCTGGCCTTCGCCCGCAAGCAGGAACTTGAGCCGAAGGACACCTCCGTGAACGACATGGTGCGCGGCATGGAAAGTCTCGTTTCCCGCACAATTGGTGAAAACATTGAACTGAAAATGGATATAATGGGCGGCGATCCACGCAGCTTGATTGATCCGTCACAGCTCGAAAGCGCCATTCTCAATCTCGCCATCAACGCCCGCGACGCCATGCCAAACGGCGGCAAGCTCACCATTGAAACCCAGTCGGCTTATCTCGACCGTTTCTATGCCGAAAAAAATCCAGATGTTGTACCCGGTCAATATGTGCTGGTTGCTGTGTCAGACTCCGGCACCGGCATGGCGCCTGAACTTCTCGAAAAAGTCTTCCAGCCCTTCTTCACCACCAAAGCCGCAGGCAAAGGTTCGGGCCTTGGCCTCTCCATGGTCTACGGCTTCATCAAGCAATCCGGCGGACATATCCAAGTCTATTCCGAAGTCGGCCACGGCACCTCAATCAAGATGTATCTGCCACGCCGCATGCGTCCAGGCGAAGTCGAAATTGAAACTCTGACCCCAACAACAGCACCGACCGCGGCAATTTCAGCAATCGCAGCTGCGCCAATCGAAGTCGCCCCCGTAGCCGTGCGTCGCCCCAAGATCCTCGTCGTCGAAGATCAGGAAGCTGTGCGTGCCGTGGCCTGTGGCTTCCTCGAAGACTTCGGCTATGAAATCGTCGAAGCAGGAGACGGCTTCGAAGCCCTCTCGAAACTGCAGGAGCACGAAGACGTCGACCTCATGTTCTCCGACGTGGTCATGCCGGGCGGCATGAACGGCTTTGATCTCGCGCAAGCCGCACAGAGCATGAAGCCCGAACTCAAAGTCGTGCACACCTCGGGCTACCCAAAGGGTGCCATGGTGCATCAGGACGAACCCAGATTCCGTGAAGGCTTCATCATTATGAAGCCCTACCGCCGCGAAGATCTGCAAAAGATCATCAAAGACGCGCTGGAACGGCAATAGACGGCCACTCGAACCCTCATCCGCCTCAAAAACGGATGAGGGTATATATTGACGTTCGCCCCATCTTCCCATGCGCCGCGGAAACGGTTAATCACCGCACCTCAAATTATTGGAGGCCGCATGTTCGAGAATCTTTTCACCGTTCAAAACCTGACGACACTTTTGGTGTTGACGGCGCTTGAAACCGTGCTGGGCTTCGACAATCTGCTCTACATCACCATCGAAGCCAAGCGCGTCGCTCCCGCTCAACAGGCCTATGTCCGCAAGATCGGCACTGTTCTCGCCATCGCATTGCGCATCGTGTTGCTCTTTGTCGTGCTGCAATTGATCGCCATGTTTCAGGCCTCATGGTTCAAAATCGACATCGGCTTCTTCCACGGCGATTTTAACGGCCACAGCCTGATCGTTCTTCTCGGCGGTCTTTTCCTGATCAATACCGCAAAGAAGGAAATTCATCATATGTTGTCAGTGGATGATCTTGAACATGAGGAAGGGCAGGGTCCGAAACATCGCTCCGTCGCCTCCGCAATTTTCTGGATATTGGTGATGAACATCGTCTTCTCTTTCGACACTGTCCTCTCCGCCGTTGCCCTCACCGACCAGTTTCTGGTCATGGCCGCAGCGATTATTCTCTCTGGCATTCTCATGGTGGCGCTGGCCGATCACGTCGCCCGCTTCCTCGAAAAGAACCGCCTCTATGAGGTGCTTGGCTTGTTCGTGCTGCTGCTCGTGGGCGTCATGCTCACTGCGGAAGGCGGCCACATCGCCCACCTCTCCTTCTTCGGCTTCGACGTTGAACCCATGGCCAAGAGCACGTTCTATTTTGTGGTGGCAGCACTCGTCATCGTCGATGTCATTCAGGGCCGCTATCAAAAGAAGCTTAACGCCGAAGATAACTCCGGCTGATACGTTTACCATGAATCGTTAGGCTTAATATCCCCTAATATGAAGTGGCACACCCGTTTGGCGTCGCACTTGCTGTATAACTTTCATCGAGCATGAAAGGAGTTACAACCATGTCGACGATGTTAGACCATACCGAAGTTCAGAATAAAGTATCCCCGCGTAAATTCCGGGAAAACCGCCACCCGGCCATGAAGAATACCGTGACGGTGCCTATGACGATCGCCAATGAAGCCCATAATGTTCCCACGCGTGTGCGTCACACGACACCGAACGCCGTAGATATGGCCCGCAGCAGCGCTGACAACGATGCAAATGCCGCCTTGATGAAATTGCGTGAACTGGTTGTAGGCCCGACACAGCAATTGAATGAAGCCCGCCTCGAAGAACTGATGAAGATTTTCGAAGAGCGTGAGGCCGAATTGCGCGCTGTGATGCGCGATATTCAAAAACGCAATTCCGAACTGGAAGTGGCTTTAAAGCAGAGCAGCCTTGATCAATTGAATGCGTTCAAAGCTGAATTTCAGGCCCTGACCGACTCGATGAGCGGCGAAAGTAAAAAGGTCTTCTCGACCATTCGTGACGACATTTCTGCCGCCCGCAAGGAAGCTCTTTCATTGGTGCAGGATGCCAAGGCCGTGGCCGACCAAAAGCTCGAAGCCCAGCACGTTCGCACCCTCAGCCTTGTCGACGCTGAAACCGGTAAACTGCGTCTGGATATTGAGTCAGCAACTGACAAGCTTGAAACCTCGGTTAT
>CAXTLE010000143.1:0-7727 GCA_964244855.1 uncultured Aestuariivirga sp.
TTCCGCCTTTCGATTTGCGGCTTTGGAAGCACGCACGCTGTTTGATGCGGCGGGTGCTGAAAGCTTTACAGTTGCGCAACATGCAGTTGATTTGCCAGATGTTTATCATGCCGATGATGTAGCCCACGATGCCCTGATGGCTGCCTTGGTCGAAAGACCAGCCACGGAGCCTGTGACGCCTGCAAAGCTGGCTGAGGTTGTATTCATAGACAGCGGCGTTGCTGATGCCAATGTAATTGCTGAAAGTGCACCAGCAGATGCAAAAATTGTCTGGCTTTCTGCAAACCGCGATGGTCTTGACCAGATTGCCGACTATCTGAATGGGCGCACCAATGTGTCTGCCATCCACATTGTCAGCCATGGCGAAGAGGGCGATCTCATTCTTGCTGGTGCCAAGATTGATGCGGCATCGCTGAGCAATCATGCCGCCGATCTGGCTGTTATCAAATCTGCTCTCACCGAGAACGGTGATATTCTGCTTTACGGCTGTAACGTGGCCAAGGGCTCGGATGGCGCTGCTTTTGTTGAGGCAATTGCCGCTGCAACGGGTGCTGACGTTGCGGCTTCGACAGACGTAACCGGTGCTGCCGATTTTGGTGGTGATTGGGTGTTGGAAGACACAACCGGACAAATCGAAGCGCGGAGTATTGCAGCACTTGATTGGAATGACACGCTCGCACCAGCAACCATTTCTGTGCCAGTCAACAGCCTTCAGGTTTACAATAATTTGGGTGTGCTACAGACACTTAGCATCGCCGCTACCGCGAGCACAGGAACCGCCGCAGCCGTTACAACAGTTGGCAGCAGCGCCGTTTGGCGCAACGGCGGAACGGTTGGAGGTGTGGCGGTTGATGTGTGGGCCACGGTCGTTTCGCTGGGCGCAGGTCAGGTTGTGACATTCCAAAACGTGGTTGCTGGAAGGGACGACCCGTCTTTTGTTGTCGCATCGAGTGCAGCACCAGTTGCTAGCACGGTCGCTAAGGCAGACATAAAGTGGGAACTCAAACTCGCCGGCACGAATACATTGGCCACTGGCAGCATTGTCTTCAACATCTCGGACATTGATGGCCTTGGAGCTTCGCCCACCATTGATGCCATTAACAAACGGGAAGTCATTACGCCTTCGCTAAACGGACTGACTGATTTTAGCACCAACAGTCCCACCCATCTTACAACAACCGTAACGGCGGGTGGTGTGGTCACTGTGGGGCAGGTCAATGAAGATCCAACCAATACGGGTGTTCCAATTCCCGAATCGGCGGCACAATTCTCCTGGAATAACGTAGCCTCCTGGACTTTGACTTACGAAGTTCGGTCCAACAGCCTGACCGGGCAGGCACGCTATGCCCATGATGGCGACGGCGATTTTGTCTTCTCGAGCCTGCAAACAACGTCCTTGCTTGGCCTTGATCTCGACGGCAATAATTCGGCGGCCACAGGAACTGCCTATCAGGCAACCTACAATGCAACCGCGGCAGCGATTTCTATTGCAGACGCAGACACCGCCATCAGCCAAAACACCGAGCTGGGAGCCAATCTCGGCAAGGCCACCATCGTTCTCACCAATGCGCAATTGGGTGATGTTCTCGCGGTTGGCACGCTGCCGGGTGGCTTGGCCAGCACAATTGATACAAGTGTAGCTGGCAAGATTACGGTTACACTGACGGGCAACACCACAGTTGCGAATTATCAAGCAGCCCTGCAGGCCGTGACATTCAAAAACACCAATGAAACGCCAAGCACCGTTGACCGTGTGCTGAATGTGAACGTGACCAACACGACGTTCGGCACCACAAGTGATGACGCAATCTCTACCATTCACGTGACGTTGCCGCAGGCCATCGTCAACACTCTGCCAGCTTCTTACACTACACTGGAAGATACCAGCGTCGCATTGGCTGGACTTTCTGTAGCGGACCCTGATGTCGGTGCTGCCACGGTGAATGTGACGCTGGATGTTCCGGCTGCTGCGGGCACTCTGTTGGGGGCAAGTGCTGCGGGGGTGACTGTTTCAGGTTCCGGTTCCAACCAGTTGGTGCTCACCGGTACCTTGGCAAATATCAATACGTTCCTCACGAGCAATACACCAAGCTTCAAACCTGCGGTGAATTTCAGCGGAACTGTTCCGCTGAAAATGACATCAAGCGAGATCGGTGCGACAACGGCTTTGAACTTGCCGGTGATTGATGGAGCCCCCACATTCGGCGGCGCACCCGCCGGTTGGACGATTGGGGACGAAACGCCCGATATCATTGTTGGCAATGGCGCATGGCCAGGTGGTGCTGGTTATGTGGTTTCGAACGTCAGTGGCGTGTCTCCACAAGGCGGCACCATGGGCCTGTTCCTGAACAATGGCACCTCCATTTTCCCGACGGCTTTGGGTGAAACCTGGAAAACGCCGATTGCCGGACTGGAAGCAGGCAAGACCTATTCCGTCGCTGTGAAATGGCAACAGGCCACCTTGTCAGGTGGTGCTGTCTATGACGGTGGCCAATTGAAAATGATCGTCAATGGCGTGGAAACATTGTTCACTGGTACCGGAACCTCCGCCACCGATGATTGGCAAACCGCCATCGTCACATTCGTGGCCACATCGACAACCGCTAACTTCGAAATGGGCATGAAACTGTCCGCCACCAACGGCGCCATTGTCATCGACAGCGGAGCTTTCATCTCGCCTGCGGTTGATGTGGATCAACGGGTGATCACTGTGACCCCTGTCAATGATGCGCCGGTTGTTGCCATCAACGTCATCAACCCGGGTGATGTTGTGGTGGTTGATCAGTCTGTGCCGAATGTACAGCAATTGATCGATGCCTTGCCGCCCGGCACCAATATCATTCTGATTCCGTCGACTGCGGCTGGCGTGGCAAGTCTGGTGTCGCAGCTTGAAGACTATTCGAATGTGAACGCCATCCACATCCTGTCGCACGGCGAAAGCGGGATTCTGCATCTTGGTTCCGACACGGTAACGACTGCCAACGCGTCAACGACCTTCGCGTCCGCACTTGCCGCTATAGGCAGTCATTTGTCGGCTGATGGCGATATTCTGATTTATGGTTGCAACATCGGCCAGGACAATTCCTTCGTCCAGCAAATCGCAACCTTGACCCAAGCTGATGTTGCAGCTTCCACCGACAATACCGGCTCTGTGGCGCTAGGCGGTGACTGGGTTCTTGAGGAATATGTGGGCCAGATCGACGCCGCCCGCCTTAACCTCGCGGGATGGAACGGCTTGTTGGCACCTGTGGACACCATTGCCTTCTTTGCTGACGCCAATGCGCCATCAGGTGCGCCTGCAAACAATGCGCAGCCATCCATTCTGTCCGGCGGTGTGTTTACGAGTGTGAGCAACATGACAGCAGGGGCGGGCCTGACCCTTGCCAACTCAACCAGCCCGGCCAGCGGAGCTCAAGGCTCCGCAACCGTCTTCCAGATGACGAATATCAATGCCACCAGCATGGCGCAGGCGATTACCAACAACGAATACATCACCACGACTGTGGTCGTCGGTGCGAGCAATATTCAAATCGGCGGCATGCGCTGGAGCGAACGGCACAACGGCACAGCCGGTGAAGTGGGACAACTGGCGGTTTTCGATCCGCTGACCAACACACTGACAACCGTAGGCAGTGCGACACAGACGACGAACACAGCTGTTGTGAACGGCGTCATGACAATCACGGCAACGCCAACCCTGCTGGCAGGCCAGACTTATCAACTCAGAACCTATTTCTACAGCACCACTGGCAACACAAATTCATCTGCAGTGATCGATAATCCAGTTATCCAGACGGTGGTGCCCCCGAATGGTCCACCGGCCGTTGTAACTCCATCTTACACCACGCCAGGCAACACGCCAGTTGCACTGACTGGCATTTCCTTCTCTGATCCCGACGCTTCAACCGGCAATGTCACTGTCACCATGAGCGTGCCCAATGGCGTTCTCGACATTAACACCGCAGTCGTCGGTGGCGTCACTGCGGGGCAGGTGACGGGTGACAACACCGGAACCGTGGTCATCACCGCGCCCTTGTCGGCCATCAATGCCACCTTTGGCAATGCGACAGGCATGATATTCAAGCCACCTGCGAACTTTGATGGCACTGTGCCGCTGACCACGACGATAAACGACAATGGTAACACTGGCGCTGGTGGCGCATTGTCCACAACGTCAACTGCCAATATCGTGGTTACGCTCGATACAGATGGCGACGGGGTTACGAACAAGTTGGACATTGACGACGACAATGACGGTATTTTGGACGTCAATGAAGGCTATGTCGGTATCAAGGAAAGCTTTGAAAACCCAGTTGTTGCAAATTTGAATGGCAATAACATTGTGGGTTCAACCTTTGGCTCGGTTTACACCCAGAATGGCAATCCTTTCAATATCATCAAGGTCAATGGTACGGCTTACAATGTGGGCGCTGACAATGCCTCTGATGGCAATCAATATGCCGATATTGCAGGGGCCAATGATTATCCGCTTTACAAGTTTGTTCTCACGGCGGGTGGCACGGCCACAATCTCGGCAGATTTCAGCAACCGCGATACAGGTTCCATTGCTTACGCGCCATGGACCGGCAGCTCCCAAATTCTTGACTCCAGCTTCAACGTGATTTCAACTGGCAACCCTGTCAGCTTTGTCAAGACGACATCAGAAGAACTGTGGTTCAAATCTTCGCTGACCGCAAATCTTGCCGCTGGCACCTATTACTTCCGTGGCTATGTGGCTGACTCTGGCCACATCGACAATATCAACATCGAAGTTGTGCGCGACTCTGATGGTGACGGCATTGCAGATCATTTGGACATCGACAGCGATAACGACGGTATTACCGACAACGTCGAAGCGCAGACCACTGCTGGCTATATCGCCCCATCGGGCACAGGCGCCCTCATGGGCGATACCGACCATGACGGCTTGGACAATGTTTATGACGCGACAGCTGGGTCCGGAGCCACAGGCTCTCTCGGCCTCACTCCTGTCAACACCGACGGTGCAGACCTCGTCGATTATCTCGACACTGACTCTGACAATGATGGCAAGCTTGACATCACCGAACGCGGCGATGGACAGCCGACTTCGATTACTTCCACAACCGATACCGACAAGGACGGCTTGCTGGATATCTTCGAAGCTGGCACCGTTTCTGACGGCTTTGATGTCAATGATAACAACAACACGACAGTGGCCAGCGCCACTGTTTCAGCTTTGGCGCAATATAATCTGGCAGGCACGCCAGGCCTAGCCGCCGACCTTTCCAATGTTAGCGGCGCCACCATCAACTTGGCTTTCCGCGATGGCGATACTGACAATGATGGCGTGAGCGACAACATCGACATCGATGATGACAATGATGGCATTTTAGATGTTAACGAAGGCTATGTAGGTATCAAGGAAAGCTTTGAAAACCCAGTTGTTCCAAATCTGAACGCCAATAACATTGTGGGCTCAAGCTTTGGTGCTGTAACCACTCAGAACGGTGCACAGTTCAACATCATCAGGGTCAATGGCACAACTTATACCGTGGGCGCCGACAGTGCGGCTGACGGCAATCAATATGCTGATATTGCTGGCGCGAATGACTATCCAATCTACAAGTTTGTGCTGACGGCTGGCGGCACGGCCACAATCTCGGCAGATTTCAGCAACCGCGATACAGGTTCCATTGCTTACGCGCCATGGACCGGCAGCTCCCAAATTCTTGACTCCAGCTTCAACGTGATTTCAACTGGCAACCCTGTCAGCTTTGTCAAGACGACATCAGAAGAACTGTGGTTCAAATCTTCGCTGACCGCAAATCTTGCCGCTGGCACCTATTACTTCCGTGGCTATGTGGCTGACTCTGGCCACATCGACAATATCAACATCGAAGTTGTGCGCGACTCTGATGGTGACGGCATTGCAGATCATTTGGACATCGACAGCGATAACGACGGTATTACCGACAACGTCGAAGCGCAAACCACTGCTGGCTATATTGCCCCATCGGGCACAGGCGCCCTCATGGGCGATACTGACCATGACGGTTTGGACAATGTTTATGACGCGACAGCTGGGTCTGGAGCCACAGGCTCGCTCGGCCTCACGCCGGTCAATACTGATGGCACGGACAAGGTCGACTATCTCGACGCTGACTCCGACAATGACGGCAAGTTTGACGCCGCCGAACGGGGTGACGGCCAACCCACATCAGTGACATCCACAACTGACACCGACAAAGACGGCTTGCTGGATATCTTCGAAGCAGGCACCGTGAGTGACGGCTTTGACGTTAACGATGCAAACCGTACCGCGACCACGCTGAACTTGGCGGCTTTGACCAGCGTCAATGCGGCGGGCACCAATGCTGTGCCGATGACCAATGACTTGCTGTTCCGTACGACCAATCAGCCTCCCATCATCGATCTCAATTCAACAGCAAGTGTAGCTGACACGACACGTGGCAATGCCGTGACTTTTACGGAAGGTGATGCGCCGATCAAGGTTGCTACACTGACAGCTGACGTGAATGAATTGGGTGAAGCCGACATCACCAAGCTCACCATCGTTGCAGGTTCGAACCCAGATGGCACAGCTGAAAAAGTTGTGGTCGGCGGCGTTGCATTTGATCTTGCAACCACCTTGGCCGCCCAACCTGCCACCATTGGTGGCACCAATGTGCTGATCTCCTATGATGCTGCGACAAAAACCTTCACGGTTGTGAATGCGGCGGGTGCCACCACGCCGATGGCGCAGGCTGATCTCGACACTTTGATCCGTGGTGTGACCTATGAAAACACATCTCAGAACCCGACAGCAGGGGCGCGCACTCTTACGTTTACGGCAACTGACTCTGGGAATCTGACTTCACCACCCGCAGTTGCCAACATTGCGGTTGTGGCGGTGAATGATCCACCATCGGCCACCAACAATACCAACACTGTGACCGAAGACTTAGTGTTGACGGCCACAGGCAATGTGATCACCGACAATAATGGCTTTGGTGTTGATGCGGACCCTGACAACAGTCTCGCAGTCACCAATGTAAATGGCACAGCCGTTACCGGACCCACACCAATTGTTGGAACTTACGGCACGCTCACCATCAATCCAGATGGCACATATTCTTACGCCCTCGACAATGCCAACCCTGCGGTTCAAGCCCTGAAGACTGGCGAAACACTGACGGAGAACTTTGGCTATACGGCAACTGAGCTTACTCCACTGGCGGGTCTGAATGGCAACATTGATGGTGTTGCACCTGCTGTTGATCGCAATGATTTCAATGGTACCTTGCCGCCGAATTGGGTTTCCTCTGGCACCCCAGACGTACTCAATCCAGCCACAAATTTCTATGGCATGAACTGGGCAGCTTCACCTGGCGGTGGAGATTTCATGCACGCCATTGGCTGGGGTGGATTTGGTTACAATGAAGATTTCTCGCAAACGATAAATGGTCTTGTGCCCGGTCAGCAATATGTTGTGACTTTCGACCAGTCGTTGAGCAGCATGGTGCCGCCGGCGGGAACCTCCGCTTCTGGTGATGGCTATTGGCAAGTCAACTTTGGTGGGCAGACTTTACAGTCTCAAGCCATGACAACCCCAGCACCCGGCAGTCCCTTCGCTTGGCAAGGGCAGTCCTTAGTGTTCACCGCAACCAGCGCAACGCAGACTATCACCTTCACTTCGCGATCTGTTGGCATGAACCGTGTTGACCTCGGTATTGACAGTATCAATA
>CAXTLE010000144.1:0-7691 GCA_964244855.1 uncultured Aestuariivirga sp.
ATGGCTCGGTGACTTTGCCGCCCAAGGCTTCCTGAAGCCACTGGATGAATATGTGGCGAAGTGGAACCTGCCGTTTGATGACTGGTATGAAACCTATCAGGCCAATTACGGCCGTTGGGGCGACAAGGGCATCTTGGGCATTCCGTTCGACTGCGATATCCAACAGGTGCACGTGCGTCCTTCGGTGTTCGCCAAGATCGGCATCTCTTCGATCGACAAGGTCAAGACCATTCCGTCCTATGACGAAATGTTGCGCCTTGCTCCTGAACTGAACAAGGCCGAAAAGGGCGTTGCCGGTATGGGCCTCATGGCTGGCCGTGGTTTCTGGGCGACTTATGCCTGGGAGCACATTGCGGCCCAATATGGCATGCAGTTATTCAACGACAAATGGGAACCGGTCTTCAACGGCGATGCCGGTGTGAAGGGCCTCGAAATGCTCGCAGCCCTTTCCAAGCATGCCATCGAAGGCGTTGCCGCTGCCGACTGGCCAACCAACCGTGCAGCCATGCTCGGCGGCCAGATTGCCTGCAACATTTCGTGGCAGGATACAGGCACGCAAGCCACACGTCCTGACCAGTCGAAGCTGGGTGATGACATTGTGACAATCTATGAACCCCGCGTTTCCGGTGGCACCTATGCGCCACCAAACATCGCCGGTTCCACATCGGTTGTCGCCTCGACATCGCCAGAACCAGAAGCGGCATTCCTGATGCTCGCATTCCTGACGACGTCTTCGATCATGGCCATGAACGAAGCCAATGCCAACGGCGTTGCTCCGGGCACAAAGTCAGTGCTGGCAAACGAGAAGCTGCGCAGCGTCTCGCAGCCCGCCAAGGTCTGGGCCGAATCGCTGGATTACGCCTGGTGCGCACCGCGCATTCCGTCAGGCTTCCAGGTCGAGCAGGAAATCGGTTTCCTCGTCAACGAAGTCATCGTTGGCACCAAGAAGCCGAAAGAAGCTTTGGACGAAGCAGCTGGCAAGGTGAAAGCCATCATGGAAAAGAACGGCTTCTACAAAGGTGCCGATCCGATGAACTATGCCGCAACCGAACCAGGTCTGTGGATCGGCAAGGGCAAAGCTGTTCCGATTTAATTCATAACATCATGAAAGGGCCGGAGGAATCCGGCCTTTTCTATTATAAGAATTTTTCCCTTGACACCGCTATCCTCATGTAGTATATTGTTCCCATGACTGATGCTGTTCTCACTCGACCCATTCTTCGCCGCCGCAATCCTGCAATGCGCAAGGCGTTCCCCTATCTGATGGTGGCACCGGCTTGTATTTACCTGCTGGCCATTACACTGTGGCCCGGTGCTTTTGCGCTATATCGCTCGTTCTACACTGGCAAGTTCAAGTGGGACTATGTTGGCTTTGAAAATTATCAACTGCTTCTTGGTGACAGGCATTTCTGGGAAGCGGTTTGGAATACGCTGCTGCTGGGCTCGATCACGCTCGCCATTGAATTTGTCATCGCGCTTTTCCTTGCCGCACTGGTTTATCGTTCACCCTGGGTGAAGGGTTGGCGCATCCTGTTCATGCTGCCCATGCTGTTCATGCCGTCGGCGGTGGGTTACCTGTGGAAACTGATTTTCAACGACGGCCGCGTGATGGCCGATCTGTTTGCGCGCCTTGGCCTTGTCGATGGCGGCATTGACTGGATGGCCCACACCCTGAACGCACGCTTTGTACTGGTTCTCGTTGACGTGTGGGAATGGACGCCGTTCCTGTTCATCATTCTGGTGGCCGGCCTTCAAGGTCAGGACAAGGAAATCGAGGAGGCCGCACGACTCGATGGTGCATCTTTTGCCAAACTGTTCTGGAATATCTCCCTGCCACTGCTGCGCCCAGTTATAGCTATTGCCCTGGTACTGCGCGGCATCGATCTGCTCAACAATATGTCAGCGGTGAACATCATCACGCAAGGTTCTCCTGCGGGTGCCACTGAAACATTGAGCTATTTCATCTATCGCACCGCTTTCCGCAGCTTTGACCAGGGCTATGCCTCTGCGGCCTCGGTGCTGCTGTTGATCGCCACCGTCATTCTGGCACAAGTGCTTGTGCGAAAATTCTTCAGGTCAGGAACTGAATCATGAACAAGCGTTTGGAAGGTCCGCGTTGGGGCTGGATGGCATTGACGGTCTGGGGCGTATTTGCACTTCTGCCCATCATCTATTTTGCCTCCATTGCGCTGCGCCCGCGCAATGAAATCATCGCACCCCAACCAATCTATTTCCCGACGCTGACAACAGAAACCTGGTTCAAAATCTGGACCGAGTGGCCCATCGGTTTGTATTTCTATAACTCGATGGTGGCAATTTCGGGCAGTGTGTTCATCTGTCTTTTGCTCGGCGTTCCGGCGGCCTATGCGCTGGCGCGTTATAAGTTCAAAGGCAACGCCGACATCGGCAACTATATCCTCTCCACCAAGATGATGGCACCCGCTGCGGTGGTGGTGCCGATGTTTTTCCTGTTTGGCAAATTGAAGCTGATCGATTCCGTCTGGGCCCTGATGCTGGTCTATGCCGCCATGAACCTCTCCATCGTGGTGTGGATCGTACGAAGCTACATGATCGACATCCACCCCGAAATTGAAGACGCGGCCCGCACAGATGGAGCGGGAGATTTGCGCATCCTCTGGGAAATCATCATTCCCATGTGCCTGCCGGGGATTATCACGGCGGCTGTCATTGCAGCGATTTTTGCCATGAACGAATATCTGTTCACGCTGATCATCGCGTCCAAGAATGCTTATCCGCTGTCAGTGGCACTGGCCAACTTCTCGGGAGGTTCGGATGGGATTATTTATAACGCGATTGCGCTTGTGGGCTTCCTGGCGTTTTTCCCGGCATTGCTGTTGGTGATATTGATCCAGAACCATCTTTCGCGTGGGTTGACGATGGGGGCGGTGAAGGGTTAACTTTGACTCTTTGGTATAAATTCCGCAGGAGTTTTCTTGTCTTTGCCACAGCTTGGTCGACTTACGAGCCTGCGTGTCACCGATGTGTGGGAGAGTGAACCCCGCTCCTTCACACCATGGTTAGCACTTCCTGAAAACCTGCGACTGTTGACTGAAATTCTTGGATTGGATGAATTGGTGGACGTTCGCCAAGAAGATCCTGTGGGTAAGTTCCGTGCAGATATAGTTGCAAGCGAACAAAATGGCGGTACTGTTGTCATCGAAAATCAGTTTGGCAAAACTGACCACACGCACCTTGGGCAAATCATGACTTACCTTGCCAGCCAAAAGGGAAGGGTCACCGTAGTTTGGATTGCCGAACGATTTAATGAAGAGCATCGTGCTGTCATTGATTGGCTTAACACCAACTCGAGCGACGACTTCAATTTCTTTGCGGTGGAAATGGAAGTTTTACGCATCGGCGATTCAGTTCCAGCACCTTGGTTCAACGTGGTTGCAAAGCCAAATGTCTGGAGTCGGACCGTGCGCGCTACATCAAGTGAAGGTGAAAGCGGACCGATGCGTGCGTCTCACCAAGTCCGCTTGGGGTACTGGGCATCATTTTCGGAATTTCTATTGAGCCAAAAATCTGAATTCAAAATTCGGAGGGCAAACAAGGACCACTGGTTCGAGTTTCCGACAGGCCGAAGCGGTTCGGTCATTTCAGCGACGATCAGCACAGAAAAAAACAGGGTTGGTGTAGAACTTTATAATCACGGTGATGAAAACAAGGCCGTATTTGATTCACTGTTTGCCGAAAAAGGTCAAATTGAACTCGAGTTTGGAGGGGCACTTGAATGGCAGCGGCTTGAAGGCAAGAAAGCCACCCGCATTGCTTTTTTTCGACTGAATGAAGATCCGAGTGATCTGGAAAACTGGCCAGCGCAACAGGCCTGGATGTCTGCGCAGATGGCGCGGTTCAAGAGTGTGTTCGCGCCAAGACTCGCAAAACTCCGGTAGCGCAGTCGCCGTGATCCAAAACCATTTGTCGCGTGGATTGACGATGGTCGCGGTGAAGGGGTGATAAACTCTGTGCAGCCGCTTGCGTTAAGACTATCGCAAGCGGCTGACAGTGACGGCCAGCTATCGGCGCTAGGGGTGAACAAACTTTGTCAACTCAGCCATATCAAATATCTTTCCCTTTCTGCCAATATTGTCCATATGCGGTTCCCAGTCCGGGCGCTGGAAGAGATATGAATAGTGGTCGGCCCAAACCAGTCCGAACAAAGTTTCTGCAACGATCCGTCCACCCACTTCACCTAATCGATGGCCGTGCTGCTCAATTTCGGCTTCCTTCAAGATGTAAAACCAAAGTGGGGCGGATTCTTGAAGCCATTTTTTGTTCTCTGGTTTGTCGAAGAATTTTTTTCCATCATCCCACGATGTTTTCTTCTCAAGCTCGCCATCCCATGACTTCGTCCAGAGATCGTCGTCTGAAATTTCGGGGACACCCATCATCTGGGCAATACGCTGGCCAGAAGGCAGTCCCATTGTGAAACCTCGCATCAAATTGCGAAATGCCAATGATGCAATAGGCGTTTTGCGGGAATCCTTGAGACCCTTCATCTCTGCAAATTCAGGCAGATTTCCAAGTGGATCCACCAGAGATGTATCAATGCGGTAGCTCGGTTGGGGAATTTGCTTTCCAACTGTCGCTTTGGCTGTGATGTCTCCAAAGAAGAAGGACCAGTCGATACCCCAGTCGGGTGGCAAAGGTGAACCAAAACCATTCAGTGCCGCGTCAGGGGCCGTCTTTGGTGCAAAAATTGGGATGCGACCAAACTTGAAAGTTTTGCCAATGTTAATGGCTTTTTTACCTGTATATTCAAAGGCTGTTGAACTCACAGCGACGTCATTCAAAGCATAACTTGGTCGCACCATCGAATGCCCAAAGCGGTAAGCTGCAACTGCAAATTCCACCGGAATGAACCCATCGCCGTGGACTTTGTAAAAGCTGAGATGCGGTCCCTTGTGGGACTTGTCTTTTTTATCCGGCTTAACGCTGTCGTAGACCGTTGCTGGAACGATGCGCTTCAAATAATCTGTGAGTACTATGTACTGGTATGTCCAGCGCACTACACGTTGGGCCTCAGCAAAACGTAGCGCTTCCTCATCCGCGGAGTAACCGACGAGATCACCATAAACCTTATTGTGAAAATCGAGAAATAGCGCCTGTATCTGTGAAACAATCTTATTTTCGTCATTTCTCTTGTCGCCAATGAGTGCCGTGTTGTCGAGCGCCCTTGGTAGATCAAGCCTTCGCATTCCCTGAACGCCTTTGTTCTCCGTTGTAACGGTGAACAATACGCGATCATCTCTCTGGTACATGTGCGGCTCATCCGCCGGGCCACGCCCATAGAGACAGTCCAGATCAAGACGTGGTGTTCTGAAATCCACAAGTGCATCAGGATCATTTTGCTGCTGCAGGGACGAAGCCGGATCAAATGTAATATCGTGATCCACGAACTGACCGAAATAAGTATAGCCTGCTGGTATGGTTCGGTTTTCATCCGCCTTTTCAGCGATTGAAATTGGCGCGTCCGGTGAATTAATTTGTGGATTACTCTTCTTTAGGAATTTTTCATTGTCTATGTTTTCGTTGAACTCTGTCGCCACCATAAGATCGGCCAACTCGGACATGATGCCGCTAATTTGATCATTGTCGGCGGTCTTTCTGGCGATGTGAGCTGGTTCCAGCCATCGAAACATACGGCCAAATTTAGCTTGGCCGTCAATCGTAGACTGTGCAGTGCTTTCCAGGCCACGCAATGGTTTTGCGCCATGCGCTATAGGTTTTTTCATCATCATCTCCTTCGAACAGAGTTGAATTCAAGACTTCAGTTCTGGATCTCGCCAGTGTCGCAGTCCGGCATTGACCAGTGCTGCTATGGTGCGCGTAACAATGGCAAAGCGCATGCCTCAATTGGGTGAGGTGCAAAAATAATTTGGTTCGGCGAAAGATGGGGAACGGAGAAGAATTTTCATTGCACGGCCCTCACCTGCCCCTTCGGGGCGTCTTCTCCCTCGGGCGGGAGAGGTGAAGATCAATACGCGGGTCGCAATATTTTCGCGACTGCTTCTCCTGCTTCGCGCAGATTTTCCATGCCGTCGAGAATGGGTGTTTGCAGGGGGCTGGTTTGGTCTGATGTGAGATCGTTGTGGGGTCTGGCGTAGGGGGTGAGCGATGACACAGTGTGGTTGGGGCAGCGATAGTCGTACATGAAATCAGTAGTGGGATAGAGGGCTTGCTTGAAGACGCGGTCAGGCGTGGCAATGAAGCTTTGGTATTCGGCTTTGGTGCGGAAATAGATGGTTTCGAGATAGTCGGTGTCGATGCGTTGCAGATAGTTCCATATCTGGAAGTTCTCCGTCACATCAGTGGACTGGTAGGTTGTGGTGCATTCTTCGGTTTTGTCCGGCGCGTTGTAGGTGCAGCTCGTGGCATTGGAGCGCATGAAAACCAGTTTTTTGGATGTGCGAAAAGTGTTGACGTCGAGGAAGTAATCCTCAGCGCGGCCGTCGTCATATTGCACGAAATATTTTAGCGCGCAGAGGGCTTCAACGTCGGCAGGCGTGAGGGGACTGAGGGAGACGGTGTAGTAGCCCGTGTAGGGATAGGCGGCTTGGGCGACGGGTGAAAGTGCGAGCAGAAAAATCAACGAGACCATGTGGCGCACTTCGTCACTCCTGTTGGAAGGCCCCACCCCGTCCTTCGAGGCCCGCAAGGGGGCGGGCACCTCAGGATGAGGTACTCCAGAGTTTCATTTTGTTTTTGTCTTTTTCATGAAGTTCAGCGTGTGGTCAAAATCCACTACACCAGCTTGAGAGCCCAAGCCTGTTGCGTTCAGAGCCGAGGTGGCTTGGGCGAACCTGACTGCGGTTTCCATGTCGAAGCCTTTGACGAGGCTCACGGCCATGCCCGCGTTGAACGCGTCACCGCAGCCGCAGGTACATTTTACTTTAATGTCGAAGGCGGGGACCTTGAATTTCGCACCGTCCTTGTCGTGGTAGTAAGCGCCATCACCACCGAGTGTGAGAACGCAGGCGTGTACGCCCATATCGAAAAAGAATTTGGCGGTATCGGCATAGTCGGTGAGACCGCAGAGGGCTTGGGCTTCCTCAATGGATGGCATGAAATAGTCTGTGTAGGGAAGAACAGCGGCAATCGCAGGCAAGTCCTTGGGGGAGCCTGCGAAGACGTCCACGGTGGTTTTGGCACCGGCGGCTTTGGCAGCCTTCATCAATTTGGCTGAATGGCCGCCTGCGTCCATGGCTTCGGTGAGGCCGATGCCACCGGCGTGGAATACCGTGCAATCGGTAACGCGTTCATACATATCTTCGGTGACGACGAAATCTTTTGTGGCCCCCTTCATGTGGAGTGCAGGACGTGATCCGTCGGCGCGTGTTGTGACAATGGAAGACGAGGTTTTCCAGCCGGGCTTCTGTTGCATGCCCCATGTATCGACGCCGAAATGCTTGAGGCGAGCCATGACCCAGTCGGCCATGATGTCTTCACCAACGCCGCCGACGGCGAGGGTTTTGACCCCCATTTTCGCAGCGGCGATGGCAGCAGTTCCAGCGGCACCAGAGACAGCAATGGTCAGTTCATCGATGAAGTTGGTGCCGCCACCAGCGGGAACTTCGGTGAAGGGCCAGCCAAGGCAGTCATAAGTGTAGAAGCCCATCGAGGTGTAGTCGTAGCGTGGCATGGCAGTCACCTGTTTACTGTAGTTC
>CAXTLE010000145.1:0-7598 GCA_964244855.1 uncultured Aestuariivirga sp.
GGGCATTCTCGGCTACACCTTGCAGCCAAATGTCTCGATCGACTTCAACCACGATGCACATTCCTCAAACTTCCACATGGACCAGACCAAAGTGCTCGAAGGCACCTTCGTGCGTATCTTGAGCTGGTACGACAACGAATGGGGCTTCTCCAACCGCATGAGCGATACAGCCGCGCATTTTGGCTCGCTGATCTGATCTTCTGATGGGTGATCATCTCGATCACTCCCAACCACCCGTCATTCCGGCGTAGGCCGGAATCCCGCTAGCCACCAGCTCAGCTTATTGTAAGCGGGATCCCAGCCTTCGCTGGGATGACGAATGAAATAACAAACACCCCAATGTTGCGTTGGGGTGTTTTTTTATACCTAAACTGCGTTATAAGAGATGCCATGAAAACCCGCCCCCTCCTGATCTCCCCCTCCATCCTCGCCGCCGACTTTTCCAAGCTCGGCGCTGAAATCGACGCCATTGAACAGGGCGGTGCTGACTGGGTGCATATCGATGTCATGGACGGGCATTTCGTGCCGAACATCTCATTCGGTGCCCCCATCATGCAATCCATCCGTGCACGGACGAAAATGCTCTTCGACGTGCATTTGATGATCGCCCCCGTAGATCGTTACCTGCAACAATTCGCCGACGCAGGCGCTGACCTCATCACCGTCCACGCCGAAGCGGGCCCACATCTGCATCGCTCGGTTCAGATGGTAAAATCCTTGGGCAAAAAAGTCGGCGTGTCCCTCAACCCCGGAACGCCACTTTCGGTTCTGGACTATGTGATCGACGAACTCGACCTTATCCTCATCATGACTGTGAACCCCGGCTTCGGTGGCCAAAGCTTCATCCCGTCAATGCTCGAAAAAATCCGCCAGACCAAGGCGCTGATCGGTGGACGCAACATCGATCTCGAAGTCGATGGCGGCATCACCACACAAACCGCTGGTGCTGCCGTTCAGGCCGGGGCTAACGTACTCGTTGCAGGGTCAGCGATTTTCAAAGGCGGCCACGCCGACCAGATCAAAGCCATCCGCAACGCCTGCGCTATATCAGCCTGATCAGAGTGCTGCCATCATATGCGGCATCACTTCCATGCTGCCGCGGTAGATCATGTCTCCCGCCACATAAAGAATAATCGCCAAACCCACATAGGCAATCCAGCGGTGGTTGTTGAGCAGGCGCGCGATGAATGACGCTGCAAGTCCCATCAATGCAATCGACAGGACAAGTCCAATCACGAGAACTGTCGGGTGCTCATGGGCTGCACCTGCAACAGCCAGCACATTGTCGAGTGACATCGACACGTCGGCAATCACAATCTGCAGCGCGGCCTGGGCAAATGTTTTTCGCGGTGCACCTGAGGCAATGCCACCGTCCTTGTTCAGGTCTTCGTCGGCAAGCGCCTCCGCAGCATCACTGTTGTTGCCGTCGCGCAATTCGCGCCACATTTTCCAGCACACCCAGAGCAACAGAATACCACCCACCAGCAGCAGCCCAAGCACCTGCAACAACTGTGTGGCAACAAGAGCAAATCCGATACGCAATACCGTCGCCGCTATGATGCCCACCAGAATGGCTTTGTTGCGCATTTCTTTCGGCAAACCTGCCGCAGCAAGACCAATGACAATGGCATTGTCTCCTGCCAACACGAGATCAATCATGATCACCTGCCCAAGGGCAATCAGGGCTTCACTGCTCATCAGGCTTTCAAACAAAATCTGGCTTCCGGAGTTGATTTAACAATTCGTCACATAGGGGGTGATGGAGATTGAAACAAGCTTTTCAGGTTGCCTTCAACAACGCCTCGGTTTCCGCCCGCATCGGCATAGATGGGGCAGTGCCTGCGCGGGTCACGGAAATGCCAGCGGCGCCACTGCCAAAACGCGCGGCTACTTCCGGACTGTCACCGCGCGCCAAAGCCGCAGCAAAACCGCCATTGAAAGCATCACCAGCACCCGTCGTGTCCACAACCTTGCCCGCGTTGAAAACCGGGATATGCAATGACGTCCCGCCTGAGTGCAGCAGCGATCCATTGCTGCCGAGCGTAATTAGAGCAGTACCAACGCCTTTGCGCAGAAGCACGTCCGCAGCCTTGCGTGCCGACGCAAGATCAACAACCTCGACACCCGTTAACATGGATGCTTCACTTTCATTCGGTGTCACGTAATCACAGAGTTTGTAAATCGCATCATCCAGTGGAGCAGCAGGAGCCGTGTTGAGAATGGTCGTAACACCCGCCGCACGCGCAATTTCCAAAGCCCGCATGGCCGCCGGAATGGGTTGCTCAAGTTGCGTCATGAACACTGCTGCGTTTTCAATTGCGTCGCGATTGCGCTCTACTTCATCAATGCTGATTGTTCCCGCAGCGCCAGCGACCACAATGATGGCATTGGCCCCCGTGCCATCCTGCACGAAAATATAGGCAGCCCCCGTGGAATTATCCGTCACCTGTTCCGCGCGAACACTCACACCCTCGGCGGCGAACATCGCGAGTGCTCGACTACCGAAATCATCCTTGCCCAGCTTGGTGATGAAAGTGACAGCCGCACCAGCCCGCGCTGCCGCGACTGTTTGATTCGAACCTTTGCCACCTGGCCCCATCACAAATGATGAGCCTAGCAGAGTCTCGCCCATGACCGGTTGCCGCGCCGCGCGAAACGCAAGGTCAGCCACATAGATGCCAAGAATCGCGACACCGGAATTTGCCAATATTTACGCTCCGAGTTTCGCATCTGGCGGGATAACACCCATCTTGAATTTGAAACAGCCGTAAAATCGACGTTCCCGAGTTTGCACGACGCAGAAAGCCCGCTTGGCGTGTTCATAAAATGCAAAGCGCTCAATCGATCCCATGGGCCAGCTCTTTCCTTCAGCCCTGTCCACTTCCGCCTGCACTTCTTTTGCAACGGGCAACAGTTCTGTGGGATTCCCCATCACTTCCATACGGGCCGCAGCTTCGCCCATTGCAACTGCAGGGTCCAAGGGAAACAGCGACAGCAGTGCACGAATGGCTGTGGGGGCGTCGGCATCAATCCGTAGCAATTGTCCGTAGGAGGTGTCCCGCGCAACAGACTCGGCTGGAAAATTTGAATCGCAGACAATCAAATCGTCGCCATGCCCCATGGAGGCAAGTGCATGCAATACGTCAGCATTCAGCAGCGGGTCGAGATGTTTCAGCATGGTGTCCTCATTTGGTTTTGATGCGAAGTGACTTTGGCATTTTACTGCGCGGCAAGATAGCACCCGGGTGTTGAATGACAGCATTGGCCAGCAAGTGTCCGTCCGCAGCAGCATGCAACGGCGGTTTGTTCTTGATACGTGCCGCAAGATAAGCTGCAGCGAAACTGTCTCCCGCCGCTGTGGTGTCGATTACTTTTTTGACGGGCAGAGGTGCCGCCACTTCATCATGATTGCGCCACACGATGCGCGCGGAGGCGTCCGGCAACTTCAAAATCTTTTCCACGCAATTGGCAATATCGAACATCGCATCAGCAGAACGCCCGAACACGCCCGTCATGTCTTCATGCGACGCAAACAGAATATCGGCAATCTCGATAGCCTGCCGAAACGCCCGGTCTTTTTCCTTGGGGTCTGGCCAACCTGCTTCACGGAAATTCGTATCGAAAACGATCCAGGCCCCTGCATCATTGGCCCTCTGCAAATAGTCAAACATAAGATCCCGCGCTTCGCGATTATATAGCGACAGCGTCACCCCCGTAAAGTAAATCCAGTCATGCTTCAGAAACGATTGCGCCAGATGCTGGTCATCCACATCAAAAATTTCCCGCGCAGGTGAACGGTCACGCCAGTAGGAAAAGCTCCGTTCTCCATCAGCTTGGTTTTGAATGATGTAAAGCCCCGGCATGCGACCTGAGACCTGCCGCACCAACGAAGTATCAACCCCCTCCTTCTGCCATAACGCAATCATCTGATCGCTCCAAGGATCGTCGCCCACGGCAGTGAGATAAGATGATTTGATGCCGAGGCGACACAGGTAAATCGCCGTGTTAAGCGAGTCGCCGCCAAAGCCCTGCGCGAACTTGCCTTTGCGCTCCTCACGCATCTGCAACATGCATTCGCCAATCGATAATACGCTTTGCATCAGATATCTTTCATCAATCGCAGCGCATCATAAATCGCTGCATGGGTATTGCGCGCCGACACGGCATCACCAATCCGGTAAAGCTGAAATCGCCCGCTTGCGTTCTTCACCACAGTTTGGGGGTGGCCCGCAATCAAAGCTTCATAGTCGACTTCGCCCAGATTTGTGGACTGCGGTTTCAGTTCAAAATACAACTCGTCCAAGGGCCGGGTGCCGTGGTTGACAACAACTTGGTCGAACAAGCGCTCCTTGCGCACGCCGCCATAGTCACTGCCAATCAAGGCCCGCAACTGATTGCCCTCGCGCACCACATCTTCAAGTCTGAAAGTGACGGTGAAGGTCACATCCAGTTTTTGCAAACTGCGCATATAGGGCACCAGATTCATGCCCATCACATCTGGCGCGAATGACCGATCCGGGGTCATGATTTCAACTTTTGCACCCGAGGCCGCAAGCACCTCTGCCGCCATAAGAGCTGTGTGATCGCCCGCATCATCATAGAGCAACACATTGGAACCGGGTTTCACATCACCCGACAAAATATCCCAAGCCGAACAAACGAGATCATTGCCCGACTTCAAAACCTCCGTATGCGGAACACCGCCCGTGGCCATGACCACAACATCCGGTGACAACTCCAAAACCGTACTCACGTCAGCATAAGTGTTGAACTGAAATTTCACACCTCGCGCTTCACACTGCGCCATCCGCCAATCCACAATGCCGATCATTTCCGAGCGCCGCTTCGAACGGGCAGTCAATCGGATTTGCCCACCCGCTTCATTGGCCGCTTCAAGCACCGCTACATCATGACCACGTTCGGCAGATACGCGCGCTGCTTCAAGCCCTGCAGGGCCAGCCCCGACGACAATCACTTTTTTGGAAACCGGGGCTTTCGCAATCACATGTGGCATCGAAAGCTCACGCCCCGTCGCCGCATTGTGAATGCAATAGGCCTCGCCGCCTTGATAGATACGGTCCAGGCAATAGGTCGCCCCGACACAGGGACGAATATCATGTTCACGTCCCTCGATGATTTTCCGCACGATATGCGGGTCAGCCAAATGCGCCCGCGTCATGCCGATCATGTCAACCTTGCCCGTGGCAATGGCATGCCGCGCCGTCGCCACATCCGAAATCCGCGCCGCGTGAAAGGTTGGAAAATTTGTGGCCGCACGAATCTCACCTGCAAAATCCAGATGCGGTGAAGACGGCATGCCTTGCAGGGGAATTACATCCGTCAAAGCTGCATCCGTATCAATATGGCCGCGAATGATATTGAGAAAATCCACAAGCCCCGATGACTTCAATGCCTGCGATATCGACATGCCGTCTTCCCGCGTCGTTCCACCCTCCATCACTTCATCAGCGGTATAGCGAACCCCAACGATAAATTCTGTACCAACACGGTTGCGAATTTCGCGCAGCGTATCAAACAAAAACCGCATCCGGTTTTCGAGAGAACCACCATAGGGCGCATCCAATGTATTTGTCGCAGGAGACATAAACTGGTCCAGCAAATGCCCATAGGCTTCAAGCTCAATGCCGTCCATACCAGCAGCCTTCATGCGTTCCGCAGCATCACCATAGTCGGAGATAATGCGCGCAATATCCCAATCCTCAATCAGTTTCGGAAACGCCCGGTGTGATGCCTCACGGTGATGAGAGGGCGATACGACTGGCAACCAGTCGCCCTTGCTCCATCCCGTACGTCGCCCCAGATGCGTGAGCTGAATCATCACAGCGCAATCATGGGCGTGGACTTCGTCCGTGAGTTTCCGCAACCACGGCACCACCTCATCCTTATAGGCCAGCACATTGTTGAACACCGGCGGCGAGTCTCTTGAAATCGCAGCTGACCCGGCCGTCATGGTCATGGCAATGCCGCCTTTGGCCCGTTCCACATGATAAGCGCGGTACTTGTCCTTCGGCATCCCGTCTTCCGGATAAGCCGGTTCATGACTGGTGGTCATGATGCGGTTTTTGAGACGGAGGTGTTTAAGATGGTAAGGCTGGAGCAGGGGGTCGGAGGAAGTCATGGTGGCAGATTAGTGCGCTACAGATTTAAGGCAAGCGCTGCAGTGCCCGAAGGGCGATGGGGGCCTTACGACCGTATCCGATCCCCGGTCACGCCATCAAACAGATACGCCCGCGGCACATCAAAATTCAACGCAATTGGCGTATCAATCGCCTGGCGGAAATCCCGGTCAGCGCGAGCCACCAGCAGGTTCTCTCCCAGCCGGACGGTTACCAAAGTCTGGTCGCCTGTGGGCTCTAGAGAATACAATAACGTATTCACATGGCCCTTGCCCTTTGCCACAACCGACACATCCTCAGGCCGAATCCCAATTGTCACCTTGCCGGAAACTTTCCCTGCTTTTGGTACGATCGTTTCCGGCCCTGTGAACACACCCTTCTCCATCACACCGTGGATCAAATTCATCGGTGGTGAGCCAATGAAGCCCGCCACAAACACATTCGACGGATTGTTATAAACTTCATCCGGTGTGCCCAGCTGCTGGATCTTGCCCTTGCTCATGATGGCAATACGATCCGCCAGCGTCATCGCTTCAATCTGGTCATGTGTCACGTAAACCGTCGTGGTCTGCAAACGCTTCTGGATGTGCTTCAGCTGCGCCCGCATGGCCAGGCGCAATTTCGCATCCAGATTCGACAGCGGCTCATCCATCAGAAACACTTGTGGATGCCGCACAATCGCCCGCGCCAGAGCCGCGCGTTGGCGTTGACCGCCGGACAATGCTTTCGGCTTCCGGTCCAGCAAGTCGCCAAGCTCCACCATGCGTGCCGCTTCGCGCACCAGCTCATCATGTTTTTCTGCTGGCACATTGCGCATGCGCAAGGGAAAGCGAATGTTTTCGTAAATCGACATGTTGGGATAAAGCGCATAGCTCTGGAACACCATGGCCACATCACGGTCACGCGCGTCCACATCATTCACGGTCTGCCCGTCAATCTGGATTTCGCCTGCCGTCAGGTCTTCTAGGCCCGCAATCATCCGCATGGTTGTGGTCTTGCCGCAGCCCGATGGCCCCAGGAACACCATGAATTCCTTGTCCTTGATTTCGAGGTCGATGGCATCCACACCAATGACACTGCCCCAGCCCTTGGTGACCTTTTTCAGAGAAATCGAAGCCATTGTCCCAACCCTGTTTCTTTTCAGTCTGCCCGCAGCTAAAGCGAAGCGCAACAGAACCGTTGATTTTGATCAATTCTAATAATAGCACATATTGACTTTGTCAAAAACAAAAGTATCATTAATGAAACTGACCGCTCAGGGAGGGGCGCACCATGGCCGCATCAAAATTCTCCGGTAATTTGCCAGCCGATTTGCAACGCCGTCAATCGGATTTGGGCCGTCCCATTCGCGTTGGGCTCATTGGTTCCGGCGAAATGGGAACCGACATTGTCACCCAATGCGACGTGATGTCCGGCATCACCGTGGCCGCCATCGCCGAACTAAACCCGACCGCCGCCCAG
>CAXTLE010000146.1:0-7575 GCA_964244855.1 uncultured Aestuariivirga sp.
TCGTCGCCCGGCGGCTTGACTGGCTTTACAGGGGTTAGAGTTTCGGGCGGTCAATTAAACTCCACTCAACGTCATTCCAAACGCCCGCCCTAACGCGGGTGATTTGGAACCCGCTTCGGTTGTCATTAACTGTCGCACGCCAAAAAAAGCGGGGTTCCAGCTCGCGCTCCGCAAGCGCTACGCTTGGCTGGAATGACGATAGTAGAGTGTTGTCGCTTTTGCTCACAAGAGTATTTTGGCACTTAATCAGTCTTTTGATGGCCGTGGCGTTGGTGTTCTCTCTGGCTGTACTTCAGCGGACGAATTGTCACCATGCGAGTCTTCATTCGGAATAGCGACATAACAACGCTTCGGCTTTTTCACAATCAATGCGGTGGCACCATATTTGCCGCCGCCCGCACACCTCACAACGCTGCTGCAACTGCCTGTTCCGCTGCTGATCCAGTATGGCTTGCTTTCGGTGCGCAACACGCGCTGGCAACAGTCCATCACTTTGTGGCGCGTGTCATACCGGCAACTCAACAGCTTCGAGGTTGTGCTGGCCTTTGCGTCGCCAACGAGCAGTGGAAGAGCCAGAAATGCACCCGTAAGCGCCAATGCTGTTAACGTCAATCCAAATTGGATCTGGGTCATGGTATTCTCCATACAAGTGGCGCAGATGCGCGTTCAGTGGAGGCACTATCGCTGATCCAACATGCAACGCTGCTGAATGCGCTATTCATCCGCTATTCACGAAAACGTCATTTCTGGATGTGACTTTCCCATGGTTCTGCCTTATCAATCCGGTAATGTTCGATTTCCGTAGCCAGTGTCTGTCACAAAGGAAGATTGAAATGATCGCCAACAAACTGACCGCTTCAATTATGGCATTGGGGTTCACTCTGTGCACCGCCACTTCATCATTCGCCATTGGTGCTTCAACTGCGAATGACTCGATGACGGCGAAAACGACAGCACCCGTTAAAAAATCTGCGAAAAAATCCAAATGCAAACGTGGCGAAACGGTGAAGCGCATCAAGCGTGCAGGAAAATACAAATATGTTTGTGTCAAACTGAAAGCAGACATCTTGCCCGATGCTGAGCTCTACCAACAGGCAAGACTGCTTGCAGCTGAGGGAGAATATGAATGGGCCCTGGACCACCTCCGCCTCATCCACAATCAGCAGGACGCTGAAGTGTTGAACTATACGGGTTACGCCAACCGCAAGGCTGGCCGTCTCGAAACCGGCATCTCCTATTATCATCAGGCGCTGGCCCTGAACGCCAATTACGTTCAAGCCCGTGAATATCTTGGCGAAGCTTATGTGTTGGCCGGCTTCACCAATCTGGCGCAAGAGCAGCTTCAGGAAATCGCAAAACGCGGCGGTACATCGACTGAGGCCTACCTTGCACTCGACAAGTTCATGCGTGAAGCTCGCACAAATTAGCCGCTTGCTTTCAGGCCAATCGTACCATTAAGAATTACGGCGCGGGGCGCGCTGCGGAGAATTCATATGCTCATGATGAGAAACGTCGTTTTTGGCTTGGCGTTGTCCGCCTGCTTTTATGCTCAACCAGCTTTCGCTGCGGGCGACACGCCCGCACCTGCGGCAGAAGCTGCATCAACCGCCCTCTCCGCCAAAGCCTTGGGCTGCAAGCGCGGCGAGGCTGCAAAATGGTCCGGTGAGGGTGACGCCCGCAAACAAGCCTGCACCACACTGGCAGCTGGCGTAATGGGCGATGACGAACTTTATGAACAAGGCAAACTTCTCGCCACCGACAGCGAATATGACTGGGCGCTGGAAGTGCTCGCTCTCATCACCAAACAAGACGACGCAAAGGTGCTGAATTACATCGGCTACAGCAACCGCAAAGCCGGTCGACTGGAAACCGGAATCGAAGCCTATAAAAAAGCCCTGACGCTTGACCCTGACTATGTGCAGGCGCGCGAATATCTGGGTGAAGCCTATATTCTCGCGGGCAAAAAAGAATTGGCCATGGCCGAACTGGCAGAAATCAAAACCCGCAAAGGCGTTGATTGTCCGGAATACGCAGCGCTGGAAAAAGCAATTGCCGCGAACTGACCGTCACGTTGGTTTAACGATCCACTCTAATCGATGACGTCCCTGCCCGCCTTCGCCCAATATTGCGGCGAGTGCGGGCAGAATTTTTTCGGCTTCCCCATGCAATGTCCAAGGCGGATTGACGACCACCACGCCTGATCCGGCAAGACCACCATTGTGGGCAGGCTCCCGCACCAGCAGCTCAGCCCGCAAAACACTCTTCGCACCGGGAAACGTCAAAGCCGAAACAAACTCATCTGCAAAAGCCTGCGTTGTCACCGGATACCAGATCATCATGCACACATTGCCCATGCGGCGCAGCGCCTGTCCCACCATGCGCGAAACGCGCGTCGTTTCATCGGTCACTTCAAACGCAGGGTCAATCAAAACCAATCCGCGCTTTTCCTTGAACGGCAACGCTGCCTTCACAGCCTGTGCAGCATCAACCGATGTCACGCGCACATGCAAGTCGTTTCGAAAGCGACCGACAAGGGTTTGGAAATCCGCGGGATGCAATTCATTCAATATCAGCCGGTCACCACGCCGCAACATGCTCCGCGCCAAAACAGGCGATCCGGGATAATGTCGCAGGGTACCGTCCACATTAAGCATACGAACAGCTGTCAGATAGGGCGACAACAACGCCGCAAGTTCAGCAGGAAGTTCCGCCGACAGCAACGCACCAACACCACCACGCCACTCGCCCGTCTTCAACGCCTCAACACCCGACAAGTCATAGCAGCCAATGCCCGCATGGGCATCAAGTACTGCAAGTGCAGCATCTTTCTGTGCCAGATAGGCAAGCACGCGCATCAACAAAACATGCTTCAAAACATCGCCGTGGTTTCCGGCGTGAAAGGCGTGACGGTAATTCATGCCGCATGCATTGGCGCGGGCGGCGCGTCTGGTCAACCCGGCTTAACTTTTCATTCATCTAATGGGTCCAATTCCTGAAGTTTTAAGGGACATGCCGATGACCAGAACGATTCGCATGATGTTCACCACCTTGAGTTTGACTGTGGCCACGCCTGTTATGGCGGCAGAACCCTCACCATGGCTCGGCAGCAATGATCAAACCCCGTTCCAGCTCGACCCTGTAACCATGGTTGCCGTCACCACTGCAGGTGACCCACTCCAAACTGGCAGCCTTTCGCGCTCTCCCTGTGTGCCAAAAAGTTGCGCAACAACACCAATTCCTGCTAGTAACGCCACGGCCACGGGGAGCGCTCCGCAAAAATGACACACATACGCTCTATTACCGCCGCTGTTTCGGGGGAAACACCAATGACCATGACGATGAAAACACTCACTACACTTGCCTTTGCAGCAACATTGCTGTCCGGCTGCAGCAGCATGAACGTCTTTAAAGACGACACGTCGGCACCACCAGCAGCCAACGATCTGGCGCCGGAAGATCCGCCAATGATGGAGCCGCCACAAAAAATGAGCAGCGGTGTACCATCGTCGCAAATTTCGAAAAAGATTGCCGGCAAGAGCTGGAAATGGTCCTCACCCAATTACAGCGGCGTGACACTATATGCCAACGACGGCAGTTCACTGATCGAATTGAAAAGCAAGGGCGCCTTGACCCCTGTCACCACAACTGGAAAATGGGACGCCCAGAACGGGCAACTCTGCGAAAGTGTAAAAGCGGCCCCACCCGTCCTGGAAAAAGACGTCGCAAGAGCCTGCAAACCCTATACCAGCACGGGTACTGGATTTAAGGTTGGCTCCGCCAACTTCGTGCTGGACAACTAGGCGTTACCAACCGCCTCATTCCCGCCTGAAACTCTCCACGCTGATGCCGCACAGCTGCGGCATCCACTGTACTTCGAGATGATTTGGGGCTGCCACATGAAATTATCAGTAACACGCCGCGCATTTTTGCTGACCATGGCAACCACAGCGCTGTCTGGCAAAGCGATGGCAGATTTTAACCCGCTTTACGACGATGCGGTGCAAACACCGGGGCTTCGCGATGAAAGCCTGTTTCCGCCTGCAGAATCACCCGAAGACTTCCCCATCGAGCAAGTCGACCTCGGAGACATTCCCGAACGCTTTCATCGCCAGGAAGTGGCATGGGAGGGCCTTGATGCACCAGGCACCATCGTCGTCGATCCAGGCCAGCGCTTTCTCTATCTTGTTGGTGAAAATGGCTCCGCCCTTCGCTATGGTGTCGGTGTAGGTCGCGCCGGCTTTGGTTGGCATGGCGATGCTTCCGTCGGCATGAAACGCCGCTGGCCGCGTTGGCTCCCTCCGGAAGAAATGGTCTACCGCGACAAGAAAGCCATGGAATGGGTCAACGGCATGCCGGGCGGCCCAGAAAATCCACTCGGTGCAAGAGCGCTCTATTTGAACGCAAACGGTGTTGATACACTCTACCGCATCCACGGCACCAACGAACCAAAATCCATCGGCAAGGCCATGTCGTCGGGCTGCATTCGCATGTTGAATGAAGACGTGGCAGATTTGTTTGACCGTGTGCCCGTCGGCACAAAAGTCATCGTGCTGGAAGCCAACGCATAAGTGGCTTGCAGCCTCGTGCCAGCTGTGGCACATGGCGAACAGGGGCAGAACGGGAAATATGAAATTGAAGAATGCTATTGTTGTCGTGGCTTTTGCTCTGGCTCTGGTGGGTTGCGCCACGGGACCGAAAGGTGTTCGCATCACCAACGGCGGCACCTCTGCATTCTCCGACAAGCAAGGCGAAAAAATCCGCAATCTCTCGGCGTCTGAGATCAGCGGGCGCATCGTCGGCAAAACCTTCCAATACACACGAAAAGACGGCAACGGTTTTGTGACCTACAACGCCGACGGCACCTTCGACTATCAGGACGACACCAAGGGCGAAGGCAAAGGCCGCTGGAGCGCATCGGGCGAACAATATTGTGAGATCTATGGTTCAGGCGGCCAACAGGAATGCGGCGCCTTCAAAACCACTGGCGACGCCTATTTCGCAGCCAACTCCCGCCTCGTGGAAATGCAGGTATAGAGCGTCGGATGATCAATTGAACTCAACTCCCGACACCTCGTCATTCCCTCGAACGAGGGAATCCAGACTTTCAACCAGCGAGATCGTGGAAAGTCTGGATTCCCGCGTTCGCGGGAATGACGCTGATGTTGGCTTCATTTGAACGTCCGATACTTTAATCGCCTTCCTTACCCCTGAATAAACGGATTGCTCACCCGCTCATCTCCAATCCGGCTCGCCTCGCCATGGCCGGGCAGAAACACCACATCATCACCCAAGGGCAATATCTTGTTCTTGATCGCATCAATCAAATGCTGATGGTTCGACCGGCGCAAATCCGTGCGCCCCACAGAGCCCTTGAACAGCACGTCCCCCATAAACGCAAAACGTTGCGCCTCATTGAAAAACACCACCGACCCCGGTGAATGTCCAGGTGCCTCGATGACTTTAAATGTGAACCCCGCCACCTCAACCGTATCCCCATCAACCAACCACCGATCCGGCGTCACCACCCGCGCCGTCAACTCGCCATATTGAGCCCCTGATTCCGGCAGCGTCTGCAACAGAAAATCATCTTCAATATTCGGACCTTCAATCGTCACGCCAAGCCGCTCCCGCAACTCCGCAGCACCACCCGCATGATCAATATGACCATGCGTGATCAGGATTTTCTCGATCGTCACACCCGCTTGTTTGATGGCGTCGAGGATCATCTCCACATCACCACCAGGATCAATGACCGCACCCTTCTTGGTCACGTCATTGAACACAATAGAGCAGTTTTGTTGGAAGCGGGTGACGGGAATGATGGCAACGCGAAAGGCAGGGTTCTGGGTCATGGCGCGGGAATAGCGCCATTATCCGCCCAAAACAACAGCCCGCTTGCAGCGCTTTACAGTCCTGCGCCAGCACTATAGGTCAAAGCCATGACCTCCGAACTTACAACCACCCGCGACTTTCTCCGTTACACCGTATCACGTTTCCGCGCGGCCAAACTCGTGCACGGCCACGGCACCACCAGCGTCATCGATGAAGCGGCATTCCTCATTCTCGAAACCTTGCATCTGCCCGTGGGCGACATCAATCCCTGGCTTGATGCAACCCTGCTGCCCGCTGAACGCCAACAACTCCTCGACATCATCGAAGCCCGCATCACCACCAGAAAGCCCGCCGCATATCTTCTGAAAAAAACCTACATGCACGGCATCCCCTTTTACGTTGATGAACGCGTCATCATACCCCGCTCCTACATCGGCGATTTTCTGGCAAACGGCATGTTGGGTGCCGATGGTGATGTGCTGATTGATACCGACAACGTGTCCTCCATTCTCGACCTCTGCACCGGCTCCGGCTGCCTCGCCATCCTCGCCTCCAACTTTTTCCCCGACGCCAAAATCGACGCAACTGATCTCTCAGCCGACGCCCTCGACGTCGCCCGCATCAACCTGAAAAACCTCGACGTCGAATCCCAAATCACCCTGCATCAAGGCGACCTCTTTGCACCCGTGAAATCCAAACGCTACGACCTCATCCTCGCCAACCCCCCCTACGTCGCACGCTCCGAAACCGAAGCCTTCCCCCCTGAATACAAAGCCGAACCCCTGATGGCCCACATCAGCGGAACAGACGGCCTCGACATCACACGGCGGATTTTGAACGAAGCACCAAAGCACCTCAACAAAGGCGGCGCACTGATCTGCGAAATCGGAACAGGCCGCACGATCATCGAAGCCGAATTTCCGACGCTGGATTTGATATGGCTCGATACGGAAGAATCACGGGGTGAAGTGTTCCTGTTGCGGGGATGAAGAATGCACTTGTCGAGGCGTCGCAGACAGCACATGGACGAGAGTGTGAAACTGCGGTAAACGTATCCATCAGGAGTGTTCCATGACAGTTGAACTTGCCCCCATGATTGTTGCAGATAAACATACGCTGGGCGGAAAGCCACGCGTTAAGGGAACACGCATAAGCGTGGCGCTGGTCCTCGAACAAATGTCTTATGGCCACACCGTTGACGATTTGCTCCAGAACTATCCCACATTGACGCGCGAAGCCATTTTGGCCTGTCTGGCTTATGCGCATCACGCAGTTGAAGAAGAAGAAATCCTGTTTACAGCCGCATGACACAAATAGTTTTGCGCTTTCTGGTAGACGAAAATATCCCCGCATATCTCGTGAAAGCCTTTCGCGCAGAATGCTGGGATGTGGAATGGATCAGCGAAACAGCTCCGTCCGTGTCAGACGATATTGTGATTGAAATCGGCAAATCCAGTGGCCGGATTTTGATTACAGCAGATGTTGAACTGGCATCAAGAACCCTGCGCGAACCTCAATCAAACATGCCGACGATACTTCTGCGCATGGGAAATATGGACGCGCAAGACATGACTCGATTGGTAACAAACACACTGAAGCAACGCACAGACTGGCAAGAACTCCACGCCGTGCTCACGCCACAAAAACTACGCGTAAAACCAATACTGCGCCGCGTGAGTTGAAGATTTAAAGGGAAGCGTCCCACTACTGTCCGGCTGTTAATCGAACAAATTCAATTGGTTG
>CAXTLE010000147.1:0-7517 GCA_964244855.1 uncultured Aestuariivirga sp.
TGGGAATTCGGTCGCCGTGCCAGTCATTGAAGCAGTAGCAAAACACATGAAGTCATCGCTTGAAGCAGCATTAAACACAAAGCAGAGGAAGTTTGCCGTTGGTTGACATCGTGGATAAAGCCACGCGGAGTCGAATGATGGCTGCCATAAAAGGAAAAAACACGAAGCCCGAAATTGCAGTGCGCAAAGCGCTTCATGCAGCTGGCTTTCGTTTCAGGCTGCATGGAAAGAGCTTGCCAGGAAAACCTGACATAGTCCTGCCAAAGCACAAGACGGCAATATTTGTGCATGGGTGCTTTTGGCATGGTCACAATTGTAAAGGGTTTCGCTGGCCAAAAACACGACCGGTATTTTGGCGCACGAAAATCCTTGGCAATAAAAAACGCGACCAACTTTCAAGGCGACGACTAAAGTCTTTGGGCTGGAACTCGGTTGTAGTTTGGGAGTGCAAAATCTCTCAGTCTCTGCTCGCCACTATTGTGTCCGATCTGCAAGTGAATAAATAATTGGTGGGAGCAAACCATGCCTAACGTAACAAAAGGCTTTTTGGGGGAACTGTTTACAGGGGTCGTGGCAAAAAGACTTACTTTGGTTGAAACTATTACCAAGCAGTCCAACCAGCACGAGTTTCAAGGTATAAAACCAATCAAATCACTTTTCGGAACTGACGACCGAAAAGGAATTCCCACCAGATTTGTATGGTTGGAAGCCGAACAATCTGCTTTGGCTGACGAAGGATTCATCAGCTGGTCAAATGTCCGGAAAGACAAACCTCGCGCTGCGGAATACCACCTGTATTACAATTCCAACACAGTTACGGCAATGATGGAGGTTGATGATATCGCGTTCATTGCATTGCGGCCGGACGATACGGCTCTTGTTGTCATTGTTCCCTACAAGAGTCCGATTCTGCCCCAGATGTATTGGCTGTTTGGCATTGACCAAATAGAACAACTCAGACTCAACCTGGGTGGTGAAGATGGAGCAGCGACCTTCAAGGATTTGTCTGGTGACCTTGACGCCGAACTCGATTTTGCTGCCCGTTTTATTCTAGATGCACTAGGCATTGAATTTGAGTTGCCAGAAGCGGATTGGCTGGACAGTCTTCTTGTAAAGTATCCTGGCACACTGCCCTCCACCGACGAGTTCGCGAGTTTTGCCCGTGGCACTTGCAAGACTGTCGTTTCAGCAGCACAGGAACCTGACCACGCCATCATGGCGTGGCTGGACCATGAGGAAAAACTGTTTCGTCGCCATGAACATCTGTTTCTTGCCAAACGGCTCGATGAAGGTTTTATGTTTGAAGGCAAGGTTGACGTAGAGGGATTTATCAAACTCTCCAAAAGTGTTTTGCAAAGACGTAGTTCGCGTATGGGATATTCGCTTGAGCACCATCTCTCCGCCGTTTTTAAGGCCAGCGGTTTGCGTTTTGACCGAGGCCCAACGACTGAACGCACGAGTAAACCGGATTTCATTTTTCCTGGCATTGCAGAATACAGGAACGTCAATTTTGATACCGCCCGATTGACCATGCTGGCGTCGAAATCATCCTTGAAGGACCGTTGGCGGCAGGCGACCAAAGAGGCGGACCGCATTGAACAGAAGCATGTGTTTACGCTGGAACGCGGCATATCAATTCCACAGACTGACGAGATGAAGCACCAGAATGTCCTGCTGGTGTTGCCACGCGCACTTCACGCGTCATATCGCGAAGAGCAACGCAACTGGCTTTGGGACTTGTCCAAGTTTGTTGCCACAGTCAAAGATCGCGAAATCGCCTGATAGACCGTCAAAACCCAAACGACCTGCAATTCAGTACACATTGCCGTAACACAGTCGCGTGTAGCCCCTCATCCCCCTTCGGGACCTTCTCCCGTTGGAAGAAACGGGAGAAGGCTTAACAATGCCCAATCACCGCGCCGCCCACACCAACCCGCGTTCCAGCATCGTCTTCATTTCCGGTACTGCGAATTCATCTGCTGTGTGTCCCAGTGCTGAATAGAATATGCGGCCTTTGCCGTAAGTTTTCTTCCACACTACGGGCATTGTCACATCCTTGATCCAGTTGCAGTGGGTGCCGTCAAAGGTGGTGGTGGCGAGGACTTCGTTTTGTGGGTCGTAGTGCATGTAGTATTGTTCTGAAGTGTAGGCGAAGCTTTTTACGCCCTTTGTGATGGGATCATTGGGCTTCGTTATATCAACGCGGTAGTCGATGATGTTTCCGGGGTGGCTGACCCATTGGCCGCCGGTCATGAATTGATATTCAGTTTCATTGCGGAAGGCGTCGCACATCTGGCCGTGCATGCCGCCCAAGCCCACGCCACTGCGCACGGCAGCGCAGAGGTTTTCGACTTCGGCTTTTTCGATTGTGGACATGGTGATCATGGGCACAATGAGATTTAAGTTGTGGATTGCAGGATCTGCAAAGGCCGCAGTTCCATTTTCGACGCGAACGTTGAAACCATTGGCCCTGAGCATGTCGCGCACAATCAAGGCTGAACGTTCCGGTGTGTGGCCTTCCCATCCGCCCCAACAGATGAGGGCTTGGTTTTGTGTCATGTCTGAAATCCCGACTGGTTATTGCAGACGTGATAGCAACTCCGCGTCGGGATAGCTATCGGCGGGCAGGCCAAGTTTCAATTGCTCGGCTTTGACGGCGGCTCTGGTGCCAGCGCCAATTTTGCCATCAGCCTTGCCAACGTCATAGCCTTTGGCGGTCAAGTCATTCTGCAAGGTGACAATTTCTTCGTAGCCCAAGGGACGCACGCCACCCCGGCCTTTGCCGACAGCGGGTGCTCCGGCGATGCGGGTGGCGAGATAGGCTGCGGTTGACGAGTAGATCAGGCTTTCGTTCCATTTCAGATAGGCGGTGGTGAAGTTTTCATAGGCAAGGAAGGCGGGGCCGTTGCGCCCCATTGGCAACAACAGTGAAGCTTGAAAACCATCGGACTTGATAGGCTTGCCACTTGCCGATGTCACACCCCATTTGGCCCATTGCTTGCGTGGATGTTGAATTGCGATGTCGGCCTCCTCCCACGGCAGTTCAGCTGGCACTTTGACTTCCTGCAACCAAGGCTGGCCCGGCTGCCAGCCGTGTTTGCGCAACAGATTTGCGGTAGAGGCCAGCACATCGGGGATCGAGTTTTTCAAGTCACGTTTGCCGTCGCCGTCAAAATCCACGGCACTTTCATTGTAGTCATAGGCCATGAACTGGGTTTGTCCGATTTCTCCGGCCCAGGCACCGCGCATTTCATCATAGGTCATGTCGCCGGCATCGAGCAGTTGCAATGCTGCAATCAATTGCGGACGGAACTTTTCAGGTCGCCTGCAATCCCATGCCAGCGTGGCGATGGATTGAATGGTAGGGCTGTCTCCCATAAAGCCGCCGAAATCGGTTTCCAAAGCCCAGAAAGCTGTGATGACGGGAGCGGGAACACCATATTTCTGTTCGACGCTGTCAAACACATCTTTGTATTTCGCAATCAGGGCCTGACCCTTTTTGATGCGAGCTCCAGTCGCCATGCGGTTTTGGAAGGTGAGAAAGTCCTGCGCGAAAACATTTTGTGCGCGATCTTTTTTGATGATGTTCGTATCGTATTTTATGGCGTTCAACACCGCGACGGACTGAGCCGAGACACCAGCAGCATCGGCTTCCCGCTTCACTGACTTCATGTATTTGTCGAAGCCCTTGGCCGAGTTGCCACAGGTTTCAGCTTGGGCTGCTCCCGCCAAAACCAAAAGAGTTGCAGCCAAGGCCACAGATTTAAAAGACATGAAAAACTCCACCGATTCGCCGTTACTGATGGAGTGTGCGCTTAAAGCTGGTGTGCGGCAAATTTGCGGGTGGTTTGAGGAAGCTTTGCCTTGTTCGTTAACAAAGCACGAAGGGCCGCACTTTGCAGTGCAGCCCCTCGCTTAAGCGTCCAACCCAACGGGTCTCTACTCATTCGTGCTAACGGCGGACCGGGGGCGATGCCACCGTCGCACAAGCACAGACCCAAGAGTGCCGGAGCCCAAGGCCACAGCAAAAACCCACCATCGTTTTCCCCCGGTGTGGGTTCAGATCGAGAACATCATACTTAAGTTGTAGATAATTGCAATTGTTGCGCGAGGGAGCATCCCTCAAATGGGTGAGACAACCGAATTTAGTTTGTCCAACAGGCTGTGGAGAACTTTGTTTTGCCCGCGAACCGCCAGAACGGCGCATGAATCGAGGATCATGCCATCGTCAAGTATGCGTAAATGATTGGCAGTTAGCGTCGATCCGGTTGTAGTTATGTCAACAATCAATTCTGCCGTGCCAGCGGCAGGTGCACCTTCAGTGGCACCGAGGCTTTCGACGATGCGATAACCGGTGACCCCCTTTTCGGCGAAAAAGCGGCGGGTGAGGTTGTTGTATTTGGTGGCAACGCGCAGGCGGCGGCCATGAGCGCGGTAAAATTGTTCAGCCACGTCATCAAGGTCTGCCATCGACGCCACGTCGAGCCAGCAGTCAGGCACGGCGACGATGACTTTGGCGGGGCCGAAGCCCAAACGGATTGCTATGTGTACTGATTCATCCGATGTAGGAATAGTTTCTCGCAACAGATCTTCGCCGGTGACACCGGCTTCGATTTTGCCATCCCGGAGGTGGGCAGCGATTTCCGACGCCGAAAGGAAGGCGACGCTGACATTTTCGAGGCCTGTGAGTTTGCCGCGATAGCCGCGTTCAGACCCCGTGCGGTCAATGGCGTGGCCTGCCCTGGCAAAGGCTTCGGCGGTAGATTCCATCAGGCGACCTTTGGACGGAATGCCAATGGTGATCATGACATCACCGCCTTCACGCGTTCCGTGTGTATAGCGCAACCGACGGCGGGGATGTAGGTCTTCGCACCGAGATCATGCAGCAGGCCGTCGTAGCGACCACCACCTGCAACAGCGAGCGGGGCGTTGCGGGCTTCGACTTCAACCTGGAAGACGAGGCCGGTGTAATATTCAAGGTCACGTCCAAAATTGGCGTTGAAGTGGAAACGGCGCGGATTAAGGCCCTGCTCTTCCAAGGCTTCGGTGCGTTTGGTGAAATGGGTGAGGGCGGCATCGAAGGCTTTGGTGCCGCCGAGTTTGGAGAGTGCTGTGACGACGTCTGTGACGCTGCCTTCGATGGCGAGATAGGCTTCGATTTTTTGCAGCATGGCGGGGGCGAGGGGTTGCTCGGAACGGTCGGCGTGTTTTTCAGCGAGGCGCGAGGCGATGTCGGCGATGCTGCGATCGGTGACGAGGGTCAGGTTTTTTTGTGCGAGGAGGATTGCCGTGGCCTCCAGCGCGTTGTGGTGGTCCATTGCATCTACGTTCTCGGAGATCGACGTGCGACGCGCTGCGGATGGTTTGGCGAATAAATCCATCAGTGTACGGAAGGCTTGTGGACGCCAGAATTGGTGGCGGAGACGGCGACGCCAACGGTCTGGCATGGGCATGTCGTCGAGGAGTGCGTTAAACAGGCCAAGGTCGCCAAGAGTGACTTTGAGTTTTGACAGGCCTGCGGCTTCGAGGGCGGAGATTGTGAGTTTGATGACGCGGGCTTCTGACTCAATGGCGTCATTGCCGCCGTACCATTCGATGCCGGCTTGGTTGAATTCCTGTGGGGATAAAAGTTCATCGGGGAAGCGGAAGGCGGTGCCGAGATAGCAGTATCTGGTTTCGGCTTCGGGTTTGGTTGCATGTGTGAGGTGATAGCGACAGGCGGGAACCGTCAGGTCCGGGCGCAGGCAGAGTTCCTGGCCTGAGGGATCGTTGAACACAAAGGTCCGTGCACGGATGTCTTCGCCGGAACGTTCAAGGAAAATGTCGGCGGGCTGGATGATGTCGGGGGCGATGTGTTCAAAGCCAGCGCGTTCGAACACGGCCATGATAGCGGCGTTTTGGCGGGCAAGCGCTTCGCGTTCGGTGGAGGATTTACCGGTCACAGCTTTTGCCTTCCCCTCGCCCCTTGCGGGAGAGGGTGCTGAGCGCCAGCGAAGCGGGTGAGGGGTGTCCAAGGCAACACTTCCCTCTCCCGGCGCTGACGCGCCACCCTCTCCCGCAAGGGGCGAGGGGTTTTAATGCACTGCTCATCGCGCCAACATCTTCCGTACTTCCGCCACCAGATCAGTCTCAGCCACCATCACCTGTGCCAAGCGTTGCGACGCATACTCTTCGCGGGTCTCGATGTTTGCCGCAAGTTCCGTGCCCAAGCGCAAATCCTTGATCTGTACTTGTCCCTGCGCCTTTTCATCACCACCCTGAATCACCACCAGTGGGCTCCCACGTTTGTCGGCATATTTCATCTGCGCTTTCATGCCAGCGGTGCCCACGTACATTTCGGCACGGATATCAGCGGCGCGGAGTTGCTGCACCATGCGCCAGTAGTCGCCCTGCCGCTCCTTGTCCATGACCAGCACAATGACGGGAGCGAGGGTATCGCTGGTCTTGTTCAGTTTCAAATGTTGCAGCGCTGCATAGAGTCTGGACACACCGATGGAAAAGCCCGTGGCCGGAACTGAAGCCTGCGCTCCCGCAAACCGCGTCACCAGATCATCATAGCGACCGCCCCCACCGACGGAACCGAAGCGCACGATGTTACCATCCTCATCCTTGGTGTCCATGAGGAGTTCACATTCGAAGACGGGGCCGGTGTAGTATTCGAGGCCGCGGACGATGGACGGATCGATCTTGATACGATTTTGCGAAAAGCCAGCAGCAGTAAAAATCGTCTGCATTGCTGAGAGTTCCTCAAGGCCCGCGCTAAATTTTTCATTCGCTCTGAATGCGGACGCACCCTGATTCGAGCGCAGTGAATCGAAGGGATTTTCGAGCAGCAGCAGGACTTGTTCAATTTGTGTTGGGCTGAGTTCAGCGCCCTTGGTAAAGTCACCACTCTCATCTTTGCGACCTGCTCCCAACAGCAGTCTCACTCCTGTTGGACCAAGCTTATCGAGCTTGTCCATGGCACGGAAAACGGTGAGGCGACGGCCGTTGTCATCATCGGCATTGAGACCAATTGCTTGTAATGCGCCATCAAGGACCTTTCGACTGTTGACCTTCATAACATAATTGCCACGCACAATCCCTAGCGCTTCCATCGTATCCGCCGCCATCATGCACACCTCGGCATCTGCCGCTGGTGACGCGCTTCCGACCGTATCCGCATCAAACTGCATGAACTGCCGATAGCGTCCAGGGCCCGGCTTTTCGTTGCGGAAGACCCAGCCTTGGCGGTAGCTGCGATAGGGTGTCGGGAGTTTTTGGGCGTTTTCGGCGACGTAGCGGGCCAGCGGTGCTGTCAGGTCATAGCGCAGGGACAGCCATTGCTCGTCGTCGTCTTGAAAGGAAAACACGCCGGCATTGGGGCGGTCCTGATCGGGCAGGAATTTGCCCAGGGCGTCCGTGTATTCGACGAAGGGTTGTTCGACGGGTTCGAAGCCGTAGGATTCATAGACCTTTTGAATCGTGGCCAGCATGGCTCTGGTGCCACGGATTTCGTCCGGTGAAATGTCACGAAA
>CAXTLE010000148.1:0-7489 GCA_964244855.1 uncultured Aestuariivirga sp.
TGCTGGCCCGGCCACACTTGGCTTGATGATCCCGCCCTCCATCATCATGATTGTCTATGGTGTGATGACGAACGAGTCGATTGCGGCGATCAACATCGCAGGCATTCTGCCTGGCTTTGTACTGGCGGCCTTCTTCACGGCCTATGTCGTTATCGTCTCGAAAACCGACAAGAGCTATCATCCGACTGAAGAAAAGCGAACGACCTGGCGCGAAAAGCTGAGTGCGCTGTGGCTGCTTGTGCCCGTGCATGTGTTGCTGTTCATCGTTCTCGGCTCAATGTTTGCAGGCATTGCGACGGCAACTGAGTCCGCGGCGATGGGTGTTGCCGGAGCGCTTGGTCTTGCATGGTGGCAAAAGACACTGACGTGGGAAAATTTTGTCGAGAGCCTGATGGGTGCCACACGCACTTCGGCGATGATCGCTTTTATTCTTGCTGGTTCAGCGGCACTATCACTTGCGATGGGTTACACCGGATTGCCGAATGATCTTGCGCAATGGGTAAGCTCGCTGCATCTGTCAGCTTTCGGATTGTTGATGGCGCTGCTGGTGCTCTATCTTATACTTGGCTGCTTCCTTGACGGGATTTCCTGCGTGGTTCTTACGATCGGCATCGTCGAACCCATGGTGCGGCAAGCCGGCATCGACATGGTATGGTTCGGAATCTTTGTGGTGCTGGTTGTGGAGCTGGCACAAATCACACCACCGGTCGGGTTCAATCTTTTTGTTCTGCAATCCATGACCGGACACAATATTTTCAGGATCGCACGATGGTCTCTGCCGATGTTCCTGATCATGCTGGCGATGGTGTTTGTGATGATTGCAATACCAGGCCTTGCCACATGGTTGCCAGGGTTGATGCTGCCGACGAGTGCGGCTTAAAGCTCTACGATCACCAGAGGCCGCCCCAAATAAAAAACCCGGCTTTCGCCGGGGTTTTTGTTTTTGATCAGGCAGCTGATCTTTGACACTCGGGAGGCAGTGCCACAATTTCAATCCAGTAGTGCCCAACAGTCTTTACAATATCGACGAGCTTGTCAAACGACACCGGCTTGCAGATGAACGAGTTCACACCAAGATTATAGGTCTTTATTATATCTTCCTCGGCCTTCGATGTCGTCAAAATGATAATTGGAATTCTATGCAACACCGGGTCGCTCTTGATTTCTTTCAAAACCGTGCGGCCATCTTTTCGTGGCATGTTGAGATCAAGCAGGATGAAACCAGGAAAAGGTAGACCCGCCAAATGCTTGTAGGGGCCTTCGCGACGGAGGTATTCAAGCAGCTGCACGCCGTCCTCAACAAAATCCACCGGATTGCTGAGTTTGGATTCCTCAAAAGCATCCTTGATCATCATGCGGTCATCAGCATCATCGTCAGCCACAACAATGCGAACCGGAGAATTATTGCGTATCATGCTGCTTGATCCTTGGAAGTCTGCTCGAGTGGAAGTGTAACGAAGAACGTGGCACCAATATTCAATTGGCCGTCTGCATTGATTGTGCCGCCATGGCGTTCGACAATCTTGCGAACAGTTGCAAGTCCGATGCCTGTACCTTCATAGTCATTGCGACTGTGGAGGCGTTGGAAGATCGTGAAGATCTGATCTTTAAACTGGTTGTCAAAGCCAATGCCGTTGTCAGCGATCGTCAACAGAATATGAGGAATTTTTGACGTGGCATCGGCATTCGAAATCACGTCTGCCTTGACATGAATGACTGGTGAAACGCCGGGCTTCCTGAACTTCAATGCGTTGCCCAACAGATTTTGCAGCAATTGCCGCATTTGCATGGGTTCGCATTCAATCATGGGAAGCTCACCAAATTCGACTTTGGCATCAGTTTCCTCAATTCTGATTTGAAGATCTGAAAGCACTTCAGTGAGCACTTTTGTCATTGATATTTTCTGGAAGGCCTTGGCGTCTGTTGTAACGCGCGAATAAGACAAGAGATCATTAATCAGCTTGCGCATGCGACCAGCGGCATTTTGCATGCGATCCACAAACATCCTGCCGTCGTCAGGCAGAAGTTGGCCATACTTGTTGACGAGGCGCTCACCGAAGGCTTCGATCTTGCGCAATGGTTCTTGCAAGTCGTGTGATGCGACGTAAGCAAAATCTGCGAGCTCGCGGTTTGAGTGTTCGAGTTTCTGCGTGTATTGCAACATCATCGTTGCGTTGCGTTCGGTCTCAGTAATGTCCTGATAAGTCGCAATGGTGCCACCGTCTGACATGGGTTCGTTCATCACAGCGATGACGCGACCATCTTTCAGGCGTTGCTTGATTACGCTGCGAATAGCCAATTGATTTGGATCGTTGCGTTCTGCAAGTGCACGCTCGGCTTCTTCAGCCGTGTAGTTGCCGAGACTTACGCTGTATTGCATCAGTTCGCGCAAGGTAATTCCAGGCTTCACAACATCGGCGGAGAAGCCGTAAACATCGAGATAGCGCTTGTTCACAACGATCAGTTTCTGTTCCTTGTCGAACATGCAGAGGCCCTGCACCATGTTGGTGAGAGCCGTGTCAAATTGCAGATTGCGGGCGTGAAGTTGTTGTGAAATACGCAGCATTTCAATTTCGCGCAGTTTCAATTCAGTAATGTCAGATCGCGTGCCAACCACACCGCCGTCGTTGGTGCGCTTTTCAGTTATGAGCAACCAGCGACCATCGGTCAATTGCACTTCAATAGGCTCATGCGGATTGCGGTGCCGCTCGAGGCGCCACTGGATATATTCTTCCTGCGACATGCCATTGAGGACAAAGGCACCACGCATGGTTGATTTACGGAGTATTTCTTCTTTCGCCACGCCTGGCATAATGACGTCTGCGACAAGTGGGCTGTAGTCGACGTATTTGCGATTATAGAGAACGATGCGGTCATTGGCATCATAGAGCGCAAAGCCGTCGGCCATCACGTCAAGCGCATGCATCAGTCTTGAACGCGATTGCTCGGCGATCATTTCGTATTGCGTGTTGAGATCAATGCCAGATGCGGGCGCATCAATTTCACGCGCCGTTTCCACCGCACTGCCGTTGGGCAACCTGCGACGCCGGATTTCAACTATACTGCCGCTTGGTGCGGTGTAACGGAAGGTATAAGCCGTGCCCGGTTCGAGCCGATCAATAATTTTTGAGATTTTCTCGTCAATTTCTTCTGTCGCGACGTTCAGGCGACTGAAGGTGATCTTCATCAACTGTTGAAGTCTGATACCAGTGGGCAAATCCGACCTGACATAGCCGCACAATGTTCTATATAAATCATTGCAGGCCAAAAGGCACAGTTGTGAGTCAAACAGCGCAAGACCTACATCGGCGCCCGCAAATAAATCAGCAATTTCAGTGTGGTCTTGTTCGCGCACGGGCTCATATTGCCCCGCGTCAAAGTTACCCTGAATTGACGTTACGCGATTGTCTGATTGCACTTGTTAGTCCCCATCTTCCGCGCCACCTTACAAGAAAGCAATGAATGAACGGTGAAAGCTCTCATTCAAAAGAACGGGACTTGTTTCTCCATATTTAACGTTTTTCCTCCATAAGCTGGCATTTGGCGATATTTCGGAAGGGTTTTTTGGCCAGCGTGGTCAATGTCAATTCCGGTTGAGACGGGGCAATTGGAAAAAAGTTAATGCTGTCAAATTTGGAAAGATCAATTGCTTGCTGGTTGCTGGCGGGAACAATGGTCGTTGGATTCGCAGTTCCCGGCCTGTCAGAAATGTTGGCACCTTTTTCTTCGGGCAGTTTGCTGCTGTTGATTATAATGTCGTTGCTGCCAATGGGGCGCATGGAAGGCGATGAAGTCTTCAGTCTGGATGCAAAGGTTTGGCAGATTGTGATTTGGCAACTGCTTGTGCTGCCTGCCATCATTGTCGCTGCGGCGCATCTCGCCCGTATTGACAGTTCTGTTACACTCTTATTGGTGACGACATCTTCCGCGGGTTCGCTTTTTGCCTCACCTACATTTGCAGAATTGCTTCAAGTCAATAAACAGAAAGCCTTGCAGTGCATGGTGCTTTCAACATTCCTGATGCCATTGTCGTATTTCTTTTTCTTCACGATGGTGCTGCATGCGAACGTCAACATTGATGTGATGGCCTTTGTTTATCGTTGCATGATTTTTCTGGTTTTGCCGTTGGGGCTTTTCCTTATCTATATGGGCGTTGCTTGTAGCCTCCCCGTCAAGGTTGCCGAAACCATTGAGGGACTCTCGCGCCGTTCTACGATTTTTACACTGATGGTATTCGGTCTGGGAATTGTCGGACCTGCGCGGGATCTTCTCTGGCATGAGCCGCACCGCTTCATGCTGTATTTGCTTATTGTCACAGCACTCGGCGCGGGCATGGCCTATTTGACAGCTATCGTCATGTTTCGCCAGGGCATGAGCGATTCCCTTACCGCCAGCATCGTCAGTGGATTCCGGAATGTCGGATTGGGATTTGTGTTGTTGTCTGGCGTGGCCGGGGAAACCACCGCGCAATATGTTGGTGTCTCGCAGATTCCCATTTTTCTGGCACCGTTGGTCCTCAGCATGTTTGTGCGTGGTCAACGCCCTGCAGCACAACTGCTAGCAGCGAACTAGACCATTCGGAACGGCGACGTTTTGGTAGCGAACGGTTAAGCCTGTTTTATGATCACTTGTGGAATTTAGTTTATCCGACCGCTTGATTTACCGTTGTTTATCTTGAACGCCCTAAACTCAAATCACGAATGTTTTTGAGTATCAGGGCGTAAACGGCGTGAATGCAAGTGTAGAAAATGGTGGCGTGAACACCGATGATGTGGTGCGTGCACTGCGGGCTATCCTGCATGTTGTACCCCAGATTCAACCTGAAACGCGTCAACCCGCCGAAGCAATCGCACCTGTTAAAATTGCCAAAAAATCATCCGGGACCAGGCGTTATGCTCTTGCATTTGCAGTGGCCACGGCCCTTGGCATGGGCGCCATTTTCGTAGGCAATCAATCATACGCCCCCGAAATGTACGGACAGGGCGGCATGGCTCCTGCTGCCATCGCTCACGCGCAAAATAAAAATTACGCAGTCTTCGATTTGAACTTGAATATTCGCGCGCTGCGCGAGGAGCAACTCAAGCGCATGACAAAGACGCCTGATGTGATCATTCTCGGTGCCAGTCACTGGCAGGAAGCAAACAAGGATCTTCTCAAGGGACAAGACTTCTTCAATGCCCATATTCACCGTGACTATTGGGAAGATCCGCTGGGTATGGTGGAATTGCTGGTGCGTTACAATCGGCTGCCCAAAAAGCTGATCATCAGTATTCGTGACAACCAATTCAAGCCTGTGGAGAAGCGGGTGGATTTCCTGTGGGAACCTGGCATTCCTGCCTATCGCGCCATGTCTGAACGACTGGGATTGCCCACCGAAGGCTACATCAAGACCCTGCCCTATGATCGCGCAAGGGCCATGCTGTCCCTGCCGATGTTTTTTGAAAACTTCACGCGCTGGTACAATGCATCAGAGCGGCCCGGTGCCAGTGACAAGTCACACTTTGAAAATCTGGACACGCTACTGCCTGATGGGTCAATACTTTGGTCCAATCATAAAATGAAGATATTCACGCCTGAGCGTACCTTGTCGGAAAGCCTGGCTTTCGTTGAAAAGCGCAGAAATGATCCGCCCATTGTTGAACCGCAGGGCGTTGAAGCTTTCAACACATTGCTGACGTTCCTGAAAAAACAGGGTGTGAGCGTCTATCTGGTCAATCCGCCTTTCAACCCGATGTTCTATGACAGGGTCCAGGGCACGCCTTATGGCGAAGGTCTGGTGCAGTTCGAAGCACTGGTTCAGAAAATAGCGACAGACCACAATCTCCCCCTGTTTGGCAGCTTCAATCCACACAAGCTCGGCTGCACGGCGGACATGTTTATCGATGCTGAACACTCTCATCCTGAATGCTTGCAGAAGGTGTTTGATCAATTCGTTGCGATAGAAAAAGCAGAGGGTGGCAAATAATGTCATTTACCTCGCTGACTTTCATTTTCGTATTTTTGCCGCTGGCCTTTCTGGCTTTTGTGCTGGCGCATCGTTTTGGCGGAGCCAAACAGGCCATCAATGCGCTGGCGGTCATTTCGCTGGTTTTCTACGCGCTGTTCGGCACGCAACTGCTGCTGATCCTGTTGATATCAATGGTCTTCAATTTTGCGGTTGGAAACGTAATTTCCTGTCTTGGTGAGCAGCCGAAGATTGCCAAAAACCTCATGCTCGGCAGCATCGTCGCCAATCTTGGCTTGCTCGGCTATTTGAAATACACAAATTTCTTCATCGACGTGACCAATCAGGTTGCAGGTACCGGGTATTCGCATTTCGACATTGCGGTCCCGTTGGGCGTGTCATTCTTTACCTTCGTGCAAATTGGCTATCTGATTGACGCCGTCAACGGGCAATTGGTGAAACATAATTTCGCCCGCTACATCGTTTTCACAGCGTTTTTTCCGTGCGTCACCGCAGGCCCCTTGGTGATGCAGCGCGAAATGATGGAGCAACTGTCAAACCCTGAAATCAAGGCTTTTGATGTGCGGCGGGTCACCATAGGTCTCACCATGTTTGCCATGGGCCTGTTCAAGAAAGTTGTCTTGGCTGATTCAATTGCGCCATTTGCTGACAACGTCTTTAGCGGAGCGCACAATGATGTCGCCCTTACAGCTGCCACAGCTTGGATCGGTGCGCTGAGCTATACGCTTCAACTGTATTTCGACTTTTCCGGCTACTCAGACATGGCGATTGGTTTGGCGACCATATTTGCGATCAAGTTGCCGCTGAACTTTGACTCGCCGTTCAAGGCCACCAATATTTCAGATTTCTGGCGTCGTTGGCATATGACGATGACACGCTTCTTTACGGCCTATCTGTATTCCGGAATGGCCATGTATGGCATGCGCAAGGGCATGGGTTGGCGTCTGGGTCGTGTTGGCCGTTTCATATTGGTTGCTGCCCTTCCTTCGATCTTCACATTCATGATTGCCGGCGTTTGGCATGGTTCGGGCTGGACCTACGTCATTTACGGCGCGTGGCATGGACTTGCGATTGCAATATTTCTGGGATGGCGTGAGTTCGCAGGCGTTACACTACCGTCGCCCCTTGCCTGGTTCCTGACAATGCTGACGGTGGTCTGCGGCTTGGTCATGTTCCGCGCTGCCGATGTAGGGACCGCTCTGCATTTGCTTGGACATATGTCACTTCTCGCCGACGAACCGATTGGTGCTGTGACATTGGCCATAGACAGTGCGCAAGCGCTTTCGATGATCGTGATTTTCGGTGCCATCACTTTGCTGCTGCCCAACACACAGCAGATCCTGCATCACGAATGGCCTGTCGTTGATAGCAAGCCAGAGGAAACAGCGGCTGCTGCAGGTCTTGTGGCTTGGCGGCCCAGTTTCGGCACGGCTTTCGTCACTGCCTGCATCTTTACAATTGGCATTACCTCAATCGGATCCAGTTCCGGATTCCTCTATTACAAATTCTAAAAGTGGGAGACTA
>CAXTLE010000149.1:0-7429 GCA_964244855.1 uncultured Aestuariivirga sp.
CGCCGAGGCCGATGCGATGGCCGAGGTCCAGCAACACGGTTTGGAACGGGCGCACATCACGATCGGGTTCCACCACGGGCTGGCGGATGGAGTCGGCGGGGCCGTCGGCTTCCGAGATTGGGCGGTCCAGCATCGAGATGCAGTCCCAGCGCTCAAGGTAGGTCGTGTCAGGCAGGATCAGGTCAGCATAGTAGACGGTCTCGGATGCGTATGCGTCGGAGTAGATAATCTTGGGGATGACGTAGCTGCCGTCGGGCTTTTTCGCCGTGAGAGCCGCTATTGTATCCGGCACATTCATGGCGCTGTTCCAGCCCATGTTGGCCATGTACATGAAGAGCACATCGATGTGGTAAGGGTCACCCTTGGCAGCATTGTTGATGACCATGTGCATCATGCCGTGGGCGGAAAGCGGCGCGTCCCAGGAATAGGCCTTGTCGATGCGTTGCGGAGTTCCGGCTTCGTCGACCAGCAAATCCTCAGGCGCATTGACAAAGCCGAGCGGTGGACCGGGCAACGGTTTGTTGGGCTGCACCTGCCCCGGCTTTCCGGCGGGTTTGACGTTTGGCGGAATGGCTTTCGGGAAAGGTGGCTTGTAACGGGTGCCGCCTGGCACATCGATGGTGCCGAGCATGATTTGCAACAGGTGAATGGTGCGGCAGGTGTGGAAGCCGTTGGAATGGGCGGAAATGCCGCGCATGGCGTGCATGGCCACGGGGCGGCCACGGGTTTTGGCGTGTTGCCTCCCTAAATAATCCGTCCACGGAATATCGAGTTCGATTTCCTGTTCGAAGGCGGCGTGGGCGAGTTCGGCGGCGATGCGGCGGATGGTCTGAGCTTTGACACCGCAGCGGGAGGCGACGGCTTCGGGGGCGTATTCGGCTTGCAGGAAGCGTTCGGCGATCAAGGTGAAAGATGTGGCGACCTTGCGGCCATCGGACAATCTGAAGCGGCCCATCAAAGGCGGGTTGAGGCCATAGGTCATGGAGACCTTGGTGGACTGCGTTTGAGGGTCCCAGACAAGTGGTGTTCCCGCACTGTTGCGGACGATCAAGCCATCATCGGCACCTCCCGGATTTTCAATGATCAACCACGGCGCATTGGTGTAACGCGTCAGATATTCGCCGTCGATCTTCTGGTTTTCCAGCAGCACATGAATAAGCGCACCCACAAACAAACCATCCGTACCCGGACGAATGCCCACCCATTCATCGGCGATCGCTGAGTAACCGGATTTGACAGGGTTGATGGAAACAAATTTCGCGCCCCTGCCCTTTAGCTTGCCAAGGCCTGCCTTGATCGGGTTCGAAGCATGGTCTTCCGCTACGCCGAAGAGCAGGAAATATTTGGTGTGTTTCCAATCGGGCTCGCCAAATTCCCAGAAGGAGCCGCCATAAGTATAAAGCCCCGCCGCCGCCATATTGACCGAGCAGAAGCCGCCATGGGCGGCATAGTTAGGTGTGCCGAATTGTGAGGCCCACCAACCTGTGAGGCCCTGGGATTGGTCACGGCCAGTAAAGAAGGCGAGTTTCTTGGGATCGGTGGCGCGGACGTCTTTCAGCCAGGAAGTGGCAATGCCCAGCGCTTCGTCCCATTCGATTTCCTTGAACTCACCTGCACCGCGCTCGCCAACTCGCAGCAGCGGTTTCGACAACCTTGCAGGCGAGGTGTGCTGCATAATGCCCGCCGCACCCTTGCCGCAGATGACACCCTTGTTGACAGGGTGGTCGCGGTTGCCTTCAATATATTTGACTGTGCCGTCCTTGAGATAGACTTTGATGCCACAACGGCACGCACACATATAACACGTGGTGGTCTTTATCTCGTCCCAGGTTTTGGGGGAGAGATTGATGACGGGTTGGGACATTGGCACCATCTTGCTTGAATTCGCAATTTAGTGCCAGTGATGAATTTTTCGATAGCTCCAGATTGAAACTATTGACCTGCCTCGTGTCTGGCCTGTTCAATTGAAGCGAGATATTCTGCTTTACGTTTGTAGTATTTCTCAATGATACCTTCTACGGCTTTTGCCTGTTCGGCAGAAAGATTTGTGGTTTTTGCTGTAATGTCACCTGCTTCACCACTACCCGTGACGCTTGCCGAAGGATCGGCGTCTGTGCCGGCGACGGCTTTCCCGCCTGCTACGATTGTTACCGGGGCAGCATGCACGATGCCGCCAATTGCTTCTATCGCTACCACCGTGGCAATAAATTCATCGACAAAAGCAATTGTGGATTGATACTGCCAAGGGGGAAGAACGTGGTTCATATAGGCTTCACAAAGCCTGAAATATCCATCTCGGAGCAGCTGTATGGATTGAGTGCGCATTGCAATTGAAGCCGCCGCTTCCGATTGGCTTGCCGCCAGGGCCGCGTTTGCCGGATTGCCCGAGAAAGTGCCTCCTCCGCTGGCAGCGATTTGTGCAGCCTGTGCAACAATGGCATCGGGACTGGGTTCTGTGCAAATGACGCGGTCTTTTCCGGTGCCACTTTGGATAACCAGTCTTTGTCGTGCGTCCAATGCCAATACCTGTGTATCGCCAAACGTATCCTTGCGGTAAATTGTGCCACCGCTATTTGAGCAAGCCACCAAAACAAGGCAGGTCAAGCTTGCCACACAAGCATTAAAATTCATTGCAAGAACTCCCCTTGGGCCCTCGCAAGGGCTTTGAAAAAGATCCCCCGATCGCGAATTCTGTGTAGATGTTGGACGTCAATGCCCGGAAAGACTGTGAACCAGATCACATTGGTGGGGGTTCGTATGGGGCCCCTCTGGCGCCGCTCCTCATCTGGCTCTACAATGGTGCCAATTGTAACGTTGGATCCATAAAATGCGTGACTGGTTGATACATCTGCGGCGTGGAGAATATGCGAGTTTGCAGACGCAGATTCGTGAGGCGCTGGTGTCTGCGATTCTGGATCGCAATTTGGACCCGTCGGAGCCTATTCCGTCCACACGCAAAATGGCGAAGTCGCTAGGTGTGTCGCGTAACACTGTGGTGTTGGCCTATCAGGGCTTGCTTGACGACGGCTATCTGATGGCGCGGGAACGGTCTGGCTATTTTGTTTCTGAAAAGGCTCTGTCGGAAATTGCAACACCTGCCCGGCGCATTTCGGTGAAGCCTTCGCAGGAGTCAGCGATTGACTGGCAGCGTCGGTTTAAATTTCATCCAGCATCTGCCGAGTTTCCGTCAAAGCCGCAGGATTGGCAGAAATATCCTTATCCGTTTATTTATGGGCAGGTGGACCATAATTTGTTCCCGCTGGCAGAATGGCGAGAATGTACGCGCCAGGCACTTGGCAAAAAATGGCTGGGTACTTGGACCAATGATTCATGGTCAGTGGACGACCCGTTGTTGGTTGAGCAAATCCGCCGCCGGATTTTGCCACGGCGCGGCATCATGGCATCTGATGATGAAATCCTGATCACGCTTGGTGCGCAAAATGCGTTATATTTGTTGACAACATTGCTGGTGGACAAGTCCACGCATGTGGTCATGGAAAATCCCGGCTATCAGGACATGCGCAATGCGTTTGAATTGCATGCCGGGAAGGTTTCGGCAGTTCCTGTGGATGAACATGGGTTGACGTTGGCGCCGGAACTCGACACGGCGGACATTGTGTTTGCAACGCCGAGCCATCAATATCCGACGACGGTTACAATGCCGCTGGAGCGGCGCATGGCGTTGTTGAAGAAGGCGCGTGAGAAAGATTTTCTCGTTATCGAAGACGACTATGAGTTCGAAACGAATTATGTGAACGAGCCCTGCCCGGCTTTGAAGTCGCTCGACGATGATGGCCGGGTGATTTATGTGGGATCATTATCGAAGACTTTATTCCCCGGTTTGCGTTTGGGATTCATGGTGGGGCCGAAGGCGTTGATTGCCGAGGCCCGCGCAATGCGGCGCTTGATGGTGCGGCATCCGCCCAATAACAACCAGCGCGCGGCGGCGTTGTTTCTATCACTTGGGCATCATGACACTTTGATCAGGCGTTTGCACAAGGCTTATCGGACGCGCTGGGAAGTGATGGGACAGGCTTTGAATGATCATTTGCCTAAGGCGTCGCGCAGTCCATCGTTCGGGGGCACGGCTTATTGGGTGAATGGTTCGGAATCGCTGGACAGTGAAGTTTTGGCAGAAGCGGCGTTGTCGAAGGGGATTTTTATTGAGCCGATGCGAATTACGTTTGCTGGAGGGAATAAGCCGCGCAACCATTTTCGCCTGGCGTTTTCGTCGATTGATGAGGCGAAGATTGAACCGGGAATCAAGCTGTTGGCTGAGACGATACGTGAGTTGAAATGATGGCAGTCAAAGAACACAGACTGAAGGCCGCTGTTCTGGTCATGGCAGGGGTTGGCGTGGCTTCGGCGCAGGACGCGATTGTGAAGTCTTTGGCCGGTTCAATGCCGGCCTATGAGGCGGTGTTGTTGCGTGGTCTCGTTGGCGCGCCTTTGCTATTCGCCATGCTGGTGTACAACGATGGATTTGGCTCGCTCAGAACGGTGCTGTCGTGGCCCCTGCTGTTGCGCGGACTGGTTTTGTGTTCAGCCTATTTCTCGTTCATCATGGCCATTGCCGCCATGCCGATTGCAAATGGTGTGGCGATCTACTTCACCATGCCATTTTTCGTGGCAACCTTGGCCGGGCCATTTCTCGGAGAACATGTGCCGATTCATCGGTGGCTGGCCATTGTTGCAGCGTTCACAGGTGTCATCATCATGGTGCGACCGGGCGCTGACAGCTTTGAGCCAGCGAGTTTACTGGCTCTCTATTCCGCGCTTGGCTATGCGGTGGGGCAAATGATGGGCCGGCATCTATCGCAGCGCATTCCCCCAATTGCGATTGCCAATGTGCAGAATGCTGTTTACCTCGTGGTGGCAACCCTGATGTTCATCCTGTTTCACGTCACAGGATTGCAGTTGTCCGGTCACAAGAGTTTAGTGTTCCTGTCGCGCCCTTGGGTCACACCCTCGTCTCACGAAATGATGTTGCTTGGCGTGATGGGTGTGTTTGCGGCCGTGGGTTCGGTGCTGTTCACTTATGCCTATAAATTGGGGCAATCCAGCTTTGTTGCCCCGTTTGAATATACGGCCATGATATGGGCGGTGACTTATGGCTTGGTGTTGTTTGGAGACTTTCCAGACAGGTTGACGTGGATTGGCATGGCGATCGTGATTTCTGCCGGGTTGTGGATGATGTGGCGCGATACGCGTTACAGGACAGGATAGCCGCTCCAATCCTTCACGGTGCGCAAGGCCAATGACGATTGTATGCGCTGAATGCCGGGAAGCCTGGCCAGCTTCGTGCGGTGGATGCGTTCATAGTCTTCGGCATCTTTGGCGATAACACGGAGGAGATAATCGAATTGGCCGCTCATCAAATGGCACTCGAGAATTTCTGGAACCCGTTGCACAGCTTTCTCGAATTTCTCGAAGGCTTCTTCGGTTTGGGCGGCCAATGATACTTCGACGAAGAATTCATTGGTAAGGCCCAGCGCCTTGCGGTCGAGGGCTGCACTGTAACCGGTGATGATGCCGGATTTCTCCAACAGCTTGACCCGGCGGTGACAGGACGAAGCGGATAGGCCGGCTTTTTCAGCAAGTTCGCTCAGCGCCATGTTGCCCTGGCGTTGCAATTGCGTGAGAATGATTTTGTCGGTTCTATCCAGTTCGTGATATTTCATACCGGAATTATGGCAGATATTCGAATTTTATTCAATGCAGCTTGGTTGTGTGGCCCTGCCAGTCGAATTTAATTTCACGACATTTGCCGTAAGCTTTCTCCAACATTGAGAGGAAAACAAAATGCTCGTCGGCGTGCCCAAGGAAATCAAGAACCATGAATACCGCGTTGGCCTGACGCCGACGTCGGTGAATGAAGCGGTGCGGCATGGTCACACGGTCATGGTTCAGGCGAATGCGGGCCAAGGCATCGGGTCGTCGGATGATGATTACAAAAAAGCTGGTGCTACGATTGTTGCAACGGCTGACGAGATTTTCGCCAAGGCGGATATGATTGTGAAGGTTAAGGAGCCGCAAAGTGCCGAGCGCAAGATGCTGCGTGAGGGGCAGGTTCTTTATACCTATTTGCACTTGGCTCCCGATCCGGCGCAGACGAAGGATCTCGTGGCGTCCGGTGCAATTTGCATTGCCTATGAAACGGTAACGAGTGCACGGGGCGGTTTGCCATTGCTTGCTCCAATGTCTCAAGTGGCGGGTCGCATGTCAGTTCAGTCTGGTGCGCATTGTCTTGAGAAGGCGCAAGGCGGGCGCGGTGTGTTGCTTGGTGGTGTGCCAGGAGTCTCGCCTGCGAAAGTTGTTATCTTGGGTGGTGGTGTTGTTGGTACCAATGCCGCGGCAATGGCGCTTGGGCTTGGTGCTGATGTGACGATCATCGAGAAATCAACTGACCGGATGGAAGAACTGGTGGCGCGATTCGGGACGCAGTTGAAGACTATTTATTCGACGCAGGGTGCGGTGGAAGATGAGTGCGCGCAAGCTGATCTGGTGATCGGTGGCGTGCTGATTCCAGGTGCTGCTGCGCCGAAGCTGATTACGCGCGCAATGCTGAAGGATTGGAAGCCGGGTTCTGTTTTGGTGGATGTCGCGATTGACCAAGGTGGTTGTGCCGAGACGTCAAAGGCCACGACGCATGCCGAGCCGACTTATGTTGTGGATGGGGTGATCCATTATTGTGTGGCGAACATGCCAGGTGGCGTGGCGCGAACTTCAACCTATGCCTTGAACAATGCAACATTGCCGTTTGGCTTGGCTATCATGAACAAGGGCTGGAAGAAGGCGCTGCACGACGATGTACATCTGCGCCACGGCTTGAATGTGGCTGGCGGCAAGGTGACTTATAAGGCTGTGGCTGATGATCTGGGCTATGCATATGTGGATGCGGTGACGCTGGTGGCTTGAAGAGGGAAGGACCTCATCTCTAGCAATCGCCTTCGATTGCGGAACCCTTCGGGCAGCTTCTCCAAGGGAGAAGCGACTGGTTTTTAGACCTCCCCAGATGGTCAGAATTTAAGGGAGGTCGCAGCCCCGAGTCGCTTCTCCTCTGGAGAAGCTGCCCGAAGGGTTCCGCAATCGAAGGCGATTGCTAGAGATGAGGTCCCTTCCCCTGTAAAAAACAAAACCCCGGCTCATCACCGGGGTTATTTTTATAAGCTGATATTTGAAACTCAGTAGCGGCCTGTTGTTCCCGTAGCTGGTGCAGCGGCACCGCCCGTTGTTGACGGGAATGGGCTGCTCTTCCGCTCTGGGCGGGGCTTTGGTTTTGGCATTGGCAGCACGCCTTCGCGTTGCAGCTTCTTGCGTTCGGCTTTCCGTGCACGGCGAATGGCTTCCGCATGTTCGCGGACGCGCTTTTCAGACGGCTTTTCGAAGGCTTCCTTCATGCGGAGTTCACGGAACAGACCTTCTCGCT
>CAXTLE010000150.1:0-7381 GCA_964244855.1 uncultured Aestuariivirga sp.
GCACTGTCGAGCATGTTTTTGACCATTACGCCTGCTGCCAAACGATAGGCGTCCTGAAGCGAAAGATTAAGTTGATCATAAAATATCCGTTTACCGAAGCGGATTGCGGCTTGCGACTTCGAAGCAATTTTCTCAGCTATAGCAGTGGCATGAGCCGTCAATTCATTTTGCGGCACAATCGTGTTAATGAGCCCAGCGCGCTCCGCAAAAGCCGCATCCATTACGTCACCCACAAGCAACATTTCCATGGCATGCTTCGAAGTAACATTGCGTGACAGCGGCACCATCGGGGTTGAGCAAAACAATCCAATATTGACGCCAGGAGTACAAAAACCGGCGCTTGGGCTGGCATAGGCCAAGTCACAAGCGGCAACCAGTTGACAACCTGCGGCACTCGCCAGGCCATCAATTTCGGCAATGACCGCGCAACGGTGATGCGAAATCGCCTTCATCACCTCGGCACACAACCCGAATACCATTTCGAAATAGGCTTGGCCCTTGTCGGCATCGGCGCGATGCGCCGTGAGTTCTTTGAGATTGTGACCGGATGAAAACACCTTGCCTGTGGAGGCCAAGACAATTGCTCCAACAGATGCATCCGTTCCAAGCTGGTTTAATCTCGACAATAATCCGGTCATCATTGTTTCAGACAGGCTGTTCCGCGTCGGTTCGTCATTCAAGGTCAGACGCGCAACTCCTGATGCAACGTCGCACCGGACAAACTCCCTCATTCAGTTTCCGTCCCCAACATCTTCAACTTCTCTACATAGGAGGTGTCAGCCTTGACTTCTTCCAGCACTTTTTTGTTGTTGTCCGAGGGGATCATGGCTTGCAGCGCCTTGATCATGCGTTCCCGCATGTCTTGTGCGGTTTCGGTATCGGCGTTTAATTCATCAATTTGCTGCTTGATGCTCAGCGTCTGATCGTCAATCGAATTATCATAGGCAAAGCTGAGCGTGGTGATGGTAGTGTTCCATTCGATCACATTGGGAAAGCCAGCCGCTTTCACATCAGCTTCAAAAGCTTTGCCCTGTGGCGACTGGTCGACAAAGTCCTGCAGGTTTTCATAGTTCTCGAGTGCCGCATCTTTATATTTTTCACGGACGAGAACGTAGGTGTCCAAGGCCTTTTTGGCCTTCTCAGTCGTCAATTCGATAGTTTCGACGATTGGAATATCGCCCAAGCTGAAATCTTCTTCACCGGCACCATCAGTTGCGGGTCCTGCTGCGGGGTCTGTCACTTCGGGCGTATCTCCAGCTGCTGGCGGTGGTGCAGCGCTATCGGTTGTGGGGGGCACGGGCGGCGGTGTTGCGGGTGCAATGGTTGTCGGCGCGGCAGGAGCCGGAGCAGGCGGGGCGACGGGGGGAGTGGTCACCGCAGGCGGCGTCCCTGCCACAGGCGGTGGCACGGTCTGTTGCTGCTGGGCCAAGGTTTCAAAATCGTCCCACTGCACCAGAGGGACAGCCGCAAACGGCTCGCCGGATCCTGACAAGCTCACGTGTTCGAAGCGCGCAAGAGCTGCCGGCGTGCTAATCCCCAACATAGCCAATCCCAATATGAGAGCATTATGATTCACGAGTCAGTTACCTCTGGCCTACAGCTTACCTAAGCAGGAGCAGTTCCTCTACTACAAAAAGCCGTGATCGCGAAGGTAAGGTAATATAATACCGCCATCAAAAAACATTGAAATTTCGTGGCTTTCACTTGACTTCGCATATTTCAAATAGCATAGACGCCCTCGAAAGCGCTGCTTCGATGAAGTAGCGCTGTTGTTTTGAAGAAAACCCTGAGAGAACTCAACCATGAAGACCTACACGGCGAAAGCCGGTGATATTCAAAAGCAGTGGATGCTGATCGACGCAGAAGGCCTCGTCGTTGGCCGTCTGGCCGCTGTCATCGCCAACCGTTTGCGCGGCAAACACAAGGTAACTTTTACACCTTCCATGGACTGCGGTGACAACATTATCGTCATCAACTGCGAAAAGGCAGTGTTCACCGGCAAGAAGTATGACCAGAAGAAGTATTACTGGCACACAGGTTTTCCGGGCGGCATCAAGGAACGCGTCGCCAAGGACTATCTTGATGGCAAGCATCCTGACCGCGTCATTGAAGCAGCGGTTCGCCGCATGTTGCCGGGCGCTTCCTTGAAGCGCCAGCAGCTCACCAATCTTCGCATCTACAAGGGCGCTGAGCATCCACATGTCGCCCAGAACCCAACGGTTCTCGATGTGAAATCCATGAATGCCAAGAATTCGATCAGGGGCTAATGCAAATGGCTGAAGCAACTTCACTCGCCGATCTCGGCCAAGCCATGGGCTTGGCTCCATCATCCGCAGGCTCCGCACCCGTGCGGCCTGCAGAACCAAAAATCGACAAGCTGGGCCGTGCTTACGCAACGGGCCGCCGTAAGAATGCCATCGCACGCGTCTGGATCAAGCGCGGCAAGGGCAAGATCACGGTCAATGGCAAGCCGATTGAAACCTACTTCGCGCGTCCGGTTCTCCGCATGCTCGTGTCGCAGCCAATGATTCTTGTGGCACGCAACACCGAAATGGATATTGACTGCACCGTCAATGGTGGTGGTCTCTCCGGTCAAGCTGGTGCCGTGCGTCATGGAATTTCCCGTGCGCTCACCTATTTTGAACCAGGCCTGCGCGGTGTGCTGAAAAAGGGCGGTTTCCTCACCCGTGACAGTCGTGCTGTTGAGCGTAAAAAATATGGACGTGCCAAGGCGCGTCGTCGCTTCCAATTCTCCAAGCGCTAATTTCTTTCACATATTCTTCAAAAGGGCTGCCTATCGGGCGGCCCTTTTTGTTTGAATTATCGTCAAGATTGAAAGTTGTGGAAATTGAAATCAACTAATAAGTGTGAGCGCAAATGAATTTAGCAACCAATAAGTGTTTATTAAGCATGATCGCCTAAGCCACTTGACGGGAGTAGAGAATTTCAAGGCCTGCAGAACTGGTGTGGTTCTGTGGGAGACGTGTTTTTGAGTTTGCGAGTGTTCAAGTGCTTGAGTCGTCTGTAAAAGTTACATTATCAGTGAAATTGCTGGCGTTTTTGACGCTGCTGTTCACACTTATATTTTCGCTTCATGCCTCAGCCGCTGACACATTCCCTGGTGGAACGCTCACTGGCAATGGCGGCTCGTTCGTTGACAGCAACGTGGGAACCACAAGTGAACCCGGCGAACCTTTGAGTTTGGGCGGGGGCGCACTGAATACCCAATGGTACAGCTGGACAGCGCCCATCAGCGGCTTTGTTTCCTTCGGCACCTGCAACCCCGCTGGCAGCACCCTTACAAATTTCGATACGACAATCGGCATCTACACCGGCAATGCCGTGAACGCCCTCACCCAAATCGGCTTCAACGACGACACCACAGGCTGCAACTCTACGGTCAATCCACTCTACGCCTCCACAGTTGCCTTCAATGCGGTTGCTGGCACAACCTATCGAATTCAGGTTGATGGCTACGCCAATACTGTGGGCCAGTTTAACCTGTTCTATGGCTTCTCCGGCTATAGCACCACCGTGACCTCCGCCACGGCAACGGAAGCTGGCGCAACGGCTGCCTTCACACTTGTGCTCAACGCCATTCCCACAGGTCCTGCAACAATCACATTGGGTTCAAGCCCGCAGTGTACGTTTTCGCCAACGGTGCTGAACTTTACCAGTGCGAACTGGAACGTGGCCCAAACCGTGACTGTCACCGCCAACAATGACGCGATTGTTGAAGGCACACATTTCTGTGCCCCATCCAGCATCACCCCAAGTGGCGGCGGCGTTGTAGCTTCGTCAGCACCACCGCCTTCGATCACGATCACGGACAACGACACTGCAACTGTCTCGATTGTGAACACCACGAACGGTGCCGAAGCGGGCCCAGGCAGCGGCGTGATGGCGGTTACGCAATCTGCCGTCAGCGTGGCAGACACAGTTATCTCCTACACTGTGACAGGCACAGCCACATCCGGCGCCGACTACACAGCACTGTCTGGCAGCGTCACAATTCTGGCAGGATCGACGACGGCGACAATCACCATTCCGGTCATCAATGACGCCATTGTCGAAACCGCTGAAACCGTGATCATAACCATGAACACTGTGACCGCAGGTGTTTCCACCACCATTGGAACTCCGGCTGCGGCCACCAACACCATTACGGATAATGATACCGCCGTGGTCACCATCGCAACCACCACCAACGGCTCTGAAACAGGTCCCACCAATGGCGTAATGACCATCACGCAATCCGCTGTCAGCGCTACGAACACCGTGGTGGCCTATACTGTGTCGGGAACGGCAACCTCAGGCAGCGACTACACGGCCTTGTCCGGCACCGCGACGATTACCGCTGGAACAACCACGGTGAATATCTCTATTCCGGTCATCAATGATATTCTCGTCGAAGGCAACGAGACGGTCATCCTCACGATCAACTCAGTCACATCGGGACTCGCAACACTCGGCACCCCAGTGTCAGCCACCAATACAATCGCCGATAATGATGCGCCCTATGTGACCATTGCCAACACCACCAACGGCAATGAAGCAGGCCCCGTCAATGGCGTGATGACGGTGACGCAAACAGCGATACCGACAACGCCAATCGTGATTTCTTACAGCGTCTCTGGCACTGCCGCGTCAGGAGTTGACTTCACAGCCTTGTCGGGCAGCGTGACGATCCCCATTGGCCAGACCACAGCAACAATCACCATTCCCGTCATCGACGACCTTATCGTTGAAGGCAATGAAACCGTCATCGTCACATTGACAGCCATTACATCAGGTGCCGCGTCACTGGGGGCTACCCTTGTTGCCACCAATACGATTGCCGATAATGACACTGCCACAGTGACAATCGCCAACACCAGCAATGGCGCCGAAGCCGGGCCAACCGCAGGCGTATTCACCCTCACGCAATCGAAGGCCAGCGCCACCAACACCGTCATTGCCTACACCGTTGCAGGCACCGCCACGTCTGGCACGGACTACACGGCCTTGTCCGGAACCGTCACCATTCTTGCAGGGGCAACCACTGCCACCATCTCTATCACCGTTATTGACGATGCGGTTCTTGATGCAGGTGAAACCGTGATTGTCACCTTGAGTAGCATCACCTCTGGCCTCGCCACCTTGGGCACACCGCTCAACGCTACCAACACGATTACGGACAATGACACCGCTTCCTTCACCATTGCCAAGGCGGTGAGTGCGGCCAGTGTTTCGGTGCCAACCACTTTGACCTATACCATCACAGTTCAGAACACCGGATCGGTGGCGCTGAATTCTCCTGCCATCACCGACACTCTGGCGCAAGGTTCGGCACTGACACTCACATCCGGCCCGACATTGACGTCGGGTGACTCTGCACCGCTCAATGTGTTGAATGTCGGTGAGACCTGGCTTTACACGGCCACTTACAATGTGACGCAATCCAACATCGATACCGGCCCGTCGATCACCAACAAGGCAACATTCGCCACCACGGAAGCGCCCTTGGTGACTTCGAATACGGTAACCACAACCATCACCAGAACGCCTTCCCTCAGCATTGTGAAGACCTTTGTTTTTGCGCTTGATGCGAACGGCAACAACAAGGCGGATGTGGGTGACGTTCTCACCTATAGCTATGCAGTTTCGAATGCCGGAAACGTCACGATCAACGGCGTCTCGGTGTCGGACATTCATCTGGGAATGGGCACCCTCGGCCCCATCACCCCCGCCAGCGTCGCCAGCCTGTCTCCGGGTGCCAATACGCTGTTCACGGCAAGCTATACGGCCGTGCAGGGAGATGTTGATAATCAGTAAAGGCGACTCGTTCCTCACCTGGCGCTATGCGCCGTCCTCTCCCATGAAGAATGGGAGAGGTGAAGAGCAGGCATATTTCTTTCTCCCCTCCGCTTGCCGGATGGGATGCTGAGCAACGCGAAGCAGGGGAGGGAAGTGTCACCGAAATAGCTTTTTTGCTGTGCGGGCATGGGTGTTCTCAGGACGTATCAGCCCGTTGTGCATCAAAGGCCAGCGCATGACATTCACGCAGGATAAGATCGATTTCAGCTTTTGAATGCTTGTCCCGCCCCGGTGGCGGGCCGGGCCTTAGGGGGGAGATGAATTTTGGTTGTGCTAGCGCCAGCCGCCGCGCTTTCCACTTCGCCATGCGGATGGCTTCCTTCGGAATATTGCCAAGTGCGCGTAACGTGGCGTCAAGCCGCCGCCGCAGATGCGCGGTTGCAGCCTCGCTGCTCAAACCACCTGGAGGCCGTTTGAAGAGGGCGAGGAATTGCGCGTGCGGGGAGGGCATGCCCACCACTCTGATGCGGGGCCCCGTAATGCGGGACGGCTCTTCCACCCAATTGTAGGCAACGCGCGCGTCAAACAACGGGAACGCCATGGGCCGGGATGTCTGCCCCTGTGAGCGAATGACAAGGCCCGTCGGCATGGGGCGCTGCGGTTTTAAAGTGACGGTCAACCCCCGCGCCGCAATTACAATCAGCCGACGAACAGCGGTTTCAGACTTGAAAAGCCCCAGCGCCACAGCCCGGTAAACCCCAAGCGGCAATCGCAACTCGCCCTCGAAAGCCGCCAGCAAAGCCACAAACCCCGCGACAATACGCGAGAGAGCCTCCCGATTAACAGCAACAGCCCGATCCCAGTCCACGAAAACCTCCTGTTTCGGAAATGGAACATATGCGGAACTGTGTCAAGGGGGATAGGAAAGAAATTTTTCACACGGGGGTAGGAAGAGGCGGTGTTACGTCTCGTCCCCCGCAACAGGGGGCTCGCCGCCTTGTCGCGCCATGATCTCGTCAAACCGGCTGAGGCTACCCTTGGCCGCGCGGCGCACAAAATAATCAGCCGTTTGCAACGCCGACAGTTTTTCCGCCGCAGCACTCACCACAAACTGGTTGAAAGACACACCATCCGCTTTCGCCGCCTGTTCAATGCCAGCCTTGTGGGACTTCGGCAGGCGCAGGGGCATAGTTGCTTTGTTGTTTCATCTCATCCTCCTCAAGGCTTCACCGGGGCGAAGCACATCAATGGCAAACAGGGACTGTGCCCGCTGAAAGTCATAAACATATGCACCCCAAGGGCTGCGCAAGGCAGCGACCATGATGTATGTACCAAGAACATTTCATGTACCATAGTTGCGCGCGGAATGCCCTAGTAGCGCATAGATAACAGCATGCCGAATAGCTTTCTCCCTCATCGCCCTTGCGATGGGGGAGTACCCCGAAGGGGGGAGGGGGTGCGCCAACCAATTCCGTGCGAATCATTCTGACCCGACACCCCATCTCTAGCAATCGCCTTCGATTGCGGAACCCTTCGGGACCTTCCCCATCCGCCTTCGCAAGAGGGCTACGGCGGACGAGGAAGA
>CAXTLE010000151.1:0-7367 GCA_964244855.1 uncultured Aestuariivirga sp.
TGGGCAGGCTCCGGTTCCAAGCCCCCCAGCCCCCCTGAGCAGATTGTTCCAGCCGGGCGCTTTTTGTGATTGTGTTGCGTCGCGTAAGTCAGTTGAGGCGTTGAGTTCATATACGGCCGGTTGTTACCGGCCGTTTTTTTGTGGGCTTGACGGTTACAGTCTGGCCCCCATATCTGGCCGCAAGGAATGGGGATCAAAGATATGGCGAAAGCAGCGAAAACCGAAATTGGCAAACCGCAGGAATTTCAGGCCGAAGTAGCGAAACTTCTGCATTTGATGGTGCATTCGGTTTATTCTGACCGCGATGTGTTTTTGCGCGAGTTGATTTCCAATGCGTCCGACGCCTTGGACAAGTTGCGTTATGCGGCGATTGCCAAGCCCGAGCTTCTGGAAAAGGAGCCAACACTTTCCATCACTGTCATTCCGGACAGGGCCGCGAAGACTTTGACACTTGTCGACACTGGCATTGGCATGACGGCGGATGAGCTGGCGGGCAATCTCGGCACCATCGCGCGGTCTGGTACAGAAGCTTTTGTGAAGAAGGCGAAAGACGCGGCTCCTGATTTGATTGGCCGCTTTGGCGTTGGCTTTTATGCCGCCTTCATGGTGGCCGACAAGGTTTTGGTGACCTCGCGGAAAGCCGGTTCGGCCAAGAGTCATTCCTGGGAGTCGGATGGACTTGGAACATTCACTGTTGAAGAGGCAGCGAAATCTCCACGTGGGACCACGATCGTTTTGCATTTGAAAGATGATGCGCTGGATTTTCTGGATGCCTGGAAAATTGAAAGCGTGGTCAAGGCCTATTCCGATCACATCGCGCATCCGATCATGCTCACAGGCGAAGGCGAGCCACGGCAAATCAATTCCGGCAGTGCCATCTGGACCCGCTCTAAAAATGAAGTGACGACGGAGCAGCACAAGGAATTCTATTCTGCCTTGGCCCATGTTGAAGGTGATCCCGCACTCACCATTCACTACCGGGCCGAGGGGCGGCACGAATATAATGTTCTGCTTTATGTGCCGGGTGAAAAGCCATTTGATTTGTATGACCCCGAACGCAAGGGCCGCCAAAAACTTTACGTGCGCCGCGTGTTCATTGCCGATGATGCGCAACTGTTGCCGCCCTATCTGCGCTTCATCCGGGGCGTGGTCGATTCTTCCGACATGCCACTGAACCTGTCGCGCGAGATGTTGCAGAACAATCCGGATGTGGCCGCGGTGCGGAAAGCCGTTACCAACCGCGTGCTGCAGGAATTGAAGAAGCTGTCGGAAAAGGATGCCGCTGCCTTCACCAAGATCTGGGAGCTATATGCCCCGGTGATCAAGGAAGGGCTTTACGAGGATTATGAGCGGCGTGACCAGCTGTTCGAGATCGCCCGATTTGCATCTACAAAATCTCCGGTCATGACTTTGAAAGACTATGTCGCGGGTCTGAAGGAAAACCAGACTTCGATTTATTACATCACGGCTGAAGATGCCGCCAAGGCTGCCGCCAGCCCACAGCTTGAAGGCTATAAGGCACGGGATATTGAGGTGTTGTTGCTGACGGATCCTGTGGATTCATTCTGGGTGCGCACTGCCATGGGATTTGAGGGCAAACCCTTTGTATCGGTGACGCAAGGGGCTGCTGATCTTGACAACATCAAGCCTGCCGATGCGCCGGAAGAGGATGTGAAAACCGATGAAGCCACTGAAGCCCTGATCGGCAAGCTGAAGGCGTCCTTAGGTGACAAGGTGAAGGATGTGCGGGTGTCAAAGCGCCTCACGGACAGTGCCGTCTGCCTGGTCAATGATTCGATGATGGACCGCAATCTGGAACGGCTGCTGTCGCGGCAGAAGGATTCAGGTGTGGCCGTGAGCGCGCCCGTGCTGGAAATCAATGCGGGGCATGGCTTGATCAAGGCACTGGCGATGTCTGCTGATGTTGGCGATGCGGCACAGCTGTTGCTGGATCAGGCTTACATTCTGGAAGGTGAGCAGTTGGCTGATCCGGCGGGTTTTGCGAAACGACTGGGAGCGGTGATGCAGAAGGCGTTTGGGTAGATTCAGGGGACCGTTTGCTCTTGCTTGCAAACTGTCCCCGAACTCCGGGCAGATCAGGGACAGCTTGCGATAGAGCAAACAGTCCCTTTCGGAGCCTATGTTACGCTCAGAATGGCCTTGCCCAGACTATTTTCTATTGTTGATTGAAGCCGGGTCATTGCCATATGAAACGACTCTTCCGGAGACAGCTTCAATCTTTGTGCCAGATAACATCCCGCCAGAAAATCCCCCGTGCCATTGGGCACTTTCACGTGGCGGGCGGTTTTGTGGTTTACGACTTTGCCGTCGGTATAAAGTCGTGTGACGAGATGGCTTTCTTCTGGAATGGACGTGACAAGTGTTTCGGCTGCTTTGAGTTTGGTCACGGCGTCTAAAATTTCATTCGTTCCGCTGAGCCATTCCAGTTCAAACAGATTCGGTGTCGTAATGGTCGCCAGCGGCAAGAGGTGATCGCGGATGGATTCTGCCACATCCACGGGCACATAGAGTGCGCCGTGATCGCCGATGACGGGGTCCACCAGCACAAGAAGTGATTCATTTTCTGCTTTTAAAGCGATGATTTGTTTCGTGACCGCAATGACTTGTGCTGCCGAGGTGAAGTAGCCTGTCATCACGGCCTCGAGCCCGTCAAAAGCGTTGATGCGGGTGAGTGCAGTCAGCATGTCCGCAAGCAATGTGGCAGAGGTCGATTGTCCCGCGGGTTTGCCGTGGCCTGGGTGGTTTGAGAGAATGACTGTCGGGATCTGCATTACCTCGTGACCCTCGGCCTGCAAGGCCGGCACTGCGGCAGTATTTCCCACGGGACCGTAGACTGTTTGCGAGGAGATGCAGAGTACCTTTGCCATCAGATGATGTTCTTTTCGAACAGCGGTTCGCGGGCGAGGATGCGGGCATAGTCCAGGCGCTTCACGTCAATGCTGCGGTATTCGCCGAAGATGATCTGCTCTGCGGTGAGCATGCCGGAGGCGGGACCTTGTTGAATGCCGTGGCCAGAAAAGCCGTTGGCGAAGATGAAATTACTAAGCACAGGGTGGCGGCCAAAGATGCCGTTCTGGTCGAGGGCGTTGTAGTCGTAATGCCCGACCCAGCTGCTGACGACTTTCAGCGATTCGAATAGGGGAATGCGTGTTGCAAGATGTGGCCAGATGCGGTTTTCAAACCAATCGTGGTCCATTTCCCAATCGATTGGATCAGGCTCGTCTGCTTCCTCGGGGGAATTGCCGCAGAGAAAATTGCGTCCCTCTGGCCGCATATACATGCCAGACCAGTCGGTGGTGAGTGGGCATTTGTGCAATGCTTCGGTCGCATCGGGGCAGTCCAGCACGTACACATAACGTTTGCGGGGGCCGACTGGCAGGTCGATATTGGTCATGGCGGCGAGTGCGCCAGCACCTGTGCCTGCGGCGTTCACGAGGTGGCCACAGTTGATGATTTCACCTGTGTCGAGTGTTACCGAGGTAATGCGTGTGCCATCATTGGCGATGCCCAAAACGCGCGCGGGAATGAGTTCAACACCTTGTGCCAACGCCGACTTTCGAAACAGTGCCATCAATGAATAGGGATCAAGCCAGCCTTCGCCAGACAGGCCAAAACAGCCAGCGGCAATGCCGTCAGTGTTGAGATAGGGGAAGCGTGATTGCAGGTCTTTTGCGCAGAGCAAAACGTTGTGTGCACCACATGTTTTTTGCGTGGCGTGGTTTTCTTCAAGTGTTGCAAGACCATCCTGCGATGCCAGAATGAGATAGCCTTGTTCCTTGAAGCCCACATCAGCATCCGGGCCGAATTCAGTTTTGAGATTGCGCACCAAATTCAATCCAAACATGGAGAGTGCAATATTTTCGGGTGTTGAAAACTGTTGCCGCAGGCCCCCTAATGAAAGCGCGGTGCAGCTGTGTTTGAAACTGGTGTCCATCTCGACGATGGCAATGGAGCCCTTGAAGCCCAGCTTTTTCAGATAGTGGGCGGTTGCCGATCCAACGACAGCTGCCCCCACAATGACGACATCAAACTTGCGCATGAGCTGACATTGCATGACTGTTCAAACGACCTCAAGGGCCAGCCTCAGATGTAACCAGCGTCCATCAGCCACAGTAGAATTGACGCTGTGGTGGCGGCAAAACCTGTACCCAGGGCGACTGCTCCCGACACTGCGGGCACCGCCTCGTCATTCTTTTGTGCGAAGAGAAAAGCATTGGCTCCCGTTGGCATGGCAGCAAACAATACCGCGACCTTGATCCAGAGTTCCGGCAGCGTCACCACATAACGGGCGAGCATAAAGACGAAGAACGGCATGGCCAGCATTTTGAGGCCGATCAACGCAAACATGCCGCCCCAGCTGCCACGCAGGTTATAGGCGGCGAGTGAAACGCCCAAGGCGACAAGGGCCGTGGGAACACCGGCATCGGCCAGCATCGACAGCATTTTGTCGGGAACAATGTTCAAACCAAGCCCCGTGAGCCGCCACAGCGCACCCGCAAGAAGGCCGAGAATAATGGCGTTGGTCGCCAGCATCTTGCCGAGGGTTTTCGCGGTGTCGGTGAGCGAAAAGGTCGAGGACTGGCGAGATAATTCCCGGTGCAGTGTCGCCGCCGTCCATAGCACGGGTGCATGGATTGAGAGGATCATGCCGAGTGGAACAGCAATGCCGGGTCCGAAATGTGCAAGCGCCAAAGGCGTGCCCAGCAGCGCCAGATTGCCAAAGCCCGTCGCCATCGATGCTGCGGCTCCGCCTGAAAAATTCAAACTGCTGATAAAGCGTGAAGCAATGGCTGCTGCAATCCACGCCACTGCAAGTCCACCGAAGAACGCAAACCACAATGCCCAAGGTGCGCCATCCTGCGGGGCCATGGTGGCGACAGTGCGGAACAGAAAAGCCGGGATGGCAACGTTGAAAACAAAGAGTGTAATGCCGCGTCCCGCAACGCCATCGATGATGTTGGCCTTGGCCAGAACATAGCCCACCACGATGAGGCCGAAGACAGGTAGAACCGTTGATATGATGGCGTTCATGGGACGGGGGCGAATAGCGAATGGTGAGTAGCGAATAGGATAGACATGATCTGTAACTCTTGTTTCTATTCGCTATTCGCTATTCGCTATTCGCTATTCGCTATTCGCTCAAAGCCACGAATGGCTAACGGCATTCTTCTTCTCAAACGCCGTAATGCTGTCGACCTTCTCCAGCGTCAAACCAATATCATCCAGTCCGTTGAGCAGGCAATGTTTGCGGAAAGGATCGATCTCGAACTTGATCACGCCGCCATCGGGGCCGCGGATTTCCTGTGAGACCAGATCAACCGTCATGGTGGCGTTGGAGCCGCGTTCGGCGTCGTCCATCAGCAGTTTCAATTGGTCGGGTGTGACCACAATGGGGAGGATGCCGTTCTTGAAACTGTTGTTGTAGAAGATGTCGGCAAAGCTCGTCGAGATCACACAGCGAATGCCGAAATCAAGCAACGCCCAGGGTGCGTGTTCGCGCGATGAACCGCAGCCGAAATTGTCGCCAGCCACCAGAATTTGCGCGTTGCGATAGGCTTTTTGATTCAGCACAAACTCGGGTAGTTCCTTGCCGTCTTGGGTGAAGCGCATTTCATAGAACAGCGATTTTCCCAATCCCGTGCGCAGGATCGTTTTCAGAAACTGCTTGGGGATGATCATGTCGGTATCGATGTTGACGATGTTCAGTGGTGCTGCAACACCGGTGAGGCGATCAAATTTTTCCATTGCTTCTGTCCTTACAAATTCACAGACGCCGCTTCATCAGCGCCGATCATCAGGTTGAGGTTTTGCACGGCGGCACCAGAGGCACCCTTGCCGAGATTGTCGTAGATCGACATCAGCACCACGTGGCCACGCTTGTCATTCGCAAACACATTGAGGCGCATATTGTTGCTGTTGTTGAGGGCTTGCGGGTTGAGATTGTCGGCATTGTCGAGGGCGGCCACAGCAATGAAGCGGGCTTTGGCGTGATAGGCTGCGATGACGGCGTGAACGTCAGCACCACTCACGCCGGGCAGATGCAGTGGCAGCGTGGTCAACATGCCTTGCGCGAAATTGCCAACGACAGGCTGGAACAGCACGTCGTTTTTCAGGCCCGTGTAATGTCTCATCTCGGGCAGATGCTTGTGATTGAAGCTGAGGGCATAGGGGGCATATTGCGAGGCGTCGTCGCCTTTGGCCACATAGTCTTCGATCATCTTCTTGCCGCCACCGGAATAGCCGGAGACACCGCCATAGCTGAGGGGTGTATCAGCTGACAGCAGCTTGGCAGCGATCAGCGGCTTCACAAGAGCTATCAAGCCTTGCGGCCAGCAACCGGGATTGGCGACGCGTTTGGCATTGGCAATGCAGTCGGCGTTTGTGGCATCAAGTTCGGGAAAGCCATAGGCCCAGTCGGGGTTGATGCGGAAGGCTGTGGAGGCGTCGATGACGCGGGTTTTGGAGCCGGGTTCGATCAGGGACACGGCTTCGACCGCTGCCTCATCGGGTAAACACAGAATCGCAACGTCGACACTGTTGAGTAATTCGCGACGGGCGCTGGCTTCTTTCCGGCGGGCGGGATCAATCGACACCAGTTCCAGATCGGTGCGGCCCTTCAGGCGGTCCCTGATCTGGAGGCCCGTGGTGCCTGCCTCGCCGTCAATGAATATGGTGGGTTTTGCGCTCATCGTGGCGGCCTTCTAGACCGTGGGGCGGCGGCTTTCAACATGAACCGCAGATAAATGGCAGCCTCAGCAGCGGTTCAGCCATGCGCCCCTAAAACCAAAACATCAAACGACGCATAACAAACCAACGAAGCAACACTCAAAAGGAATATCAAAATGAAAAAAATCATTATCGCCCTCGCCGCAGTATCTGCTCTCGCTGCTGGCGCTTCTGCAGCCCAAGCCAAGGTGCATTTTGACGTCAACATCGGCTTGCCCGGCCTTTATGTGAACCCAGGCTATAACACCTACTACGAGCCAATCGGTTACGATGAACCGGAGTGCCATTACGTGAAGGTGAAGAAGGTATTCTGGAAGAACGGCTACAAGTACGTGAAAATCGTCAACAAGCTGGTGTGCAACAGCTACTAAGTTTTCTTCGCCCTGCAAGGCTCTTCCCAGCCGCCCGTGTTCTCCCACACGGGCGGTTTGCTTTTGGGGGAACGGAGGCGGTCATTGATTTGGTGCTGATTCCACCAATCCCGTCATTCCCGCGTCCGCGCACGGGTGTCCGGGGAAAGTCAGTCTGTATTTTAACCCCGCTAAGAGTTTGCAGCCAATTTTACGAAATGGCGGTGTAACGACACAGAAATAAGTCGAAGAATGATACTCGGTATAGTT
>CAXTLE010000152.1:0-7291 GCA_964244855.1 uncultured Aestuariivirga sp.
CTCGCAGAACCCGGCTTGAATCGCGTCATCCGCGAAGGTTACGCGCTCCTCGGCCTTCTCACCTATTTCACCGTTGGGCCAAAAGAAGCCCGCGCCTGGACCATCACTAAGGGCACGAAAGCACCAGCCGCCGCTGGCGTCATCCACACCGATTTCGAGAAGGGTTTCATCCGCTCGGAAACCATTGCCTATGCTGACTACATCGCCAACAACGGTGAATCAGGTTGCAAGACCGCAGGCAAGTTCCGCCTCGAAGGCAAGGAATATGTTGTCGATGATGGCGACGTGATGCACTTCCGGTTCAACACATAAACGGTGTCCGCTCTCCGCATCAGCGACGTGCGTGTGGGGCACGAATTTATACTCGGGCCATACACCGTGACGCGCGACGAGATACTGGACTTCGCCCGGCAATTCGATCCACAACCGTTTCATCTTGACGAAGCGGCCGCAACATCGTCCGTACTCGGAGGATTGGCAGCGAGTGGCTGGCACACCGCCTCAATTTTGATGCGCCTCATCTGTGATGTCTTCTTTCTGAAGGTTGATACAATTGGTTCAACCGGCATCGAAGAAATGAAGTGGCTGAAACCGGTTTATATTGACGATGTTTTGTCAGGCTCGCTGAAGATTACGGGTGTGCGAAATTCCCGTAAAAAGCCGGATCGGCTGATTGTCAATTTTGCAGCAGAACTTTTCGACCAGAGAGGAACGCGGAAGGCTGCGATGTGCAGCATGGTCATCTTGCAGGTGACTGCGCCATGATGGGGCTATTCATACATGAAATTATGCTTGGTGAGCGGATCTCATTTGGTACATTTGGGTTCACGGCAGAAAACATGACCGCCTATTCCCGCAAGTTTGATCCTGTCGGATTTCATGTGGATGAAGCGGCGGGCAGGGCCAGTCCTTATGGTGCAATAACCGCGGCAGGCTTACATGTGGGGTGCGGTTGGATGTTTCGCTACATCGCGACCAATACCGCAGCACGCGCGGCGTTGGAATCCCAAGGGAAAGTCTTGCCTGAAACAGGCCCTTCGCCCGGGTTCAAAAACATGCGCTGGTTAAAGCCGGTGTTCGCGGGCGACGTGCTTTCATTCTTTACCACGGCCACATCAAAACGCCCACTCGCCAGTCGCCCCGGTTGGGGAATGGTCAGTGGGCATAATGAAGGGATCAATCAAAACGGCGAAGTGGTGTTCAGTTTTGAAAGCGCAGTGTTGACCGCTTTACGCGTTTGAACTCGCCTGCGGTGTTGCAATCTGCTTGATAAACTCAATGGCAAAGCCGTTTTCAAGGTAGCGCACGACGCGACCCTTCATTTTGCCGATCATCAGATAGGTGCCGAGTGCAGGCATGACATCGGTTTTGATACCTGCGCCTGAAACGGAGATGTCCAAAACTTCACAATTATAGCTGCGACCATCGGGCATGGTGATGGATGAATGTTTGTCTTTCGGCTCAAAACGCGGATGGCGGCGTTGATCTGGCGCACCGTCGGCACGTTCCATGAGATAAGTGATGCGCTGCTGCAGGCGCTCAAGCCTCGACCCTGTGGCGGCATATTTAATCTGGAAACCACCGGGGATCGGATTGCCTGAAATGACTTCGACACGGCCCAAATCTTCAAGATATGCCACGATCGCCAAGCCCAGCGGCGGAACATCGCTGGTGATGAAGGTGGCACCTTCCAGCGTGAGATCAAGAACCTGGCAGGCGTGCTCGGACATATCCGGCAGCATGAATCGACCAAAAACCACGCCCTTCAAGGCGTCGTTCGCGGGTTGGGCAGTTGTATCAAGAGCTAGCGCAGCACTCACAGTGTGACCTCAAAAACCAAAACTCTTCGCTCTCCCCAGGGCGTTTCCCGGATGCGATTCATCCGCCGTGAACACACTTTGCGGGAGGCGAGTAAAGTTAAGGTTAAACCAATCGACAATATTGCAAGTTTAAGAGGTGAGAACAACCAAAGTAATCAAAAGTTGTAGTTGTTACACGCGCCCACCGTCAATTAACGTGAATTGACGTTGGGTCTGACGAACCGGAGGGTTCAGATTTTCTGGTTCAACCCGCTGCAACGGCTCTTGATGTTCAGTCCAGATCACCCGTGCCGATACCATTTCACGTTTCACGATGCCGGAATGTCCCAGGCTTTGCGCCGCGCGGAACGGGAACAAACCGCCGATAATCTGAATGCGGTGAGACTCACGCATTTGCACGGGGAGTGCTATGAGTTCGGCGGCGATCACCTGGCCACGGTCAGTCGTCAGCCGCATGCGAATGACGGCTGGCTGCAGTTGATTGATAACCGTCAACAGATGGCGAGAGATCACGTCAGACTCAAATGAGTCCCATCCTGTTATCGTGTCGTGACCGGTCAAATTCTGGTTGAACAGGGCGCACACTCGCGTTCCAGCCAGCCGGAACTTGAAGGAATTACGCAGGAAATCGCGGTCTATCACCACGATATCAGGCAAAATCAGCTTAAGGGGTGCAAACTCGAAATCTTCACGGGTGGGGCAGGCGCGTTCTGCCCGCAGCATTTCCCACTGTCGGAACAATTGGCGGCTGCCGGGATGCAGGATTTGGCCATCACCATGGTCTTCAATTGAACTGTCCTGCATCATGTTTTAGATCCTTGGTATGTGCCAAATGGAAACGATTGATGCTATGGGTGCAGTTGCCATGCCATTTGACACCCGAAACGCTCCGCCAGCACCCTCACAACCTATGCTCAACGTACCCTTAGTGGTTTTGGCGGTTGTCGCGGTTTTGGTGGCGGTACACCTGTTATTTTGGGCCTTGGGACCGGACTGGCAGGTCTGGTCGGTCTTTGCGCTGTCGTTCATTCCTGTACGATTGGGTGGTGGTCCCCCAGTTCCTTTCCCGCAAGGCGCGCAAGTCTGGAGTTTTTTTACCTATGCGCTGCTGCACGCCGATGCGTTTCATCTGGGATCAAACAGCATTTGGCTGCTGATATTCTCAACCCCGCTGGCCCGCAGACTGGGTACGTGGCGTTATCTGCTGTTGATGGCGGGCGCTGCAGCAGCAGGTGCTGCGGTTATGCTGCTTACGCATTGGGGCGAATTCATCATCGTTGTTGGTGCATCGGCATCAGTTTCGGCGGCCTTGGCTGCCGCAATACCAGTTATATTTTCGCCGGGCTTCCGTATGGGCGCATCGCATCTGGTCGATTATGAGCAGCTGCGCGTCCCAACGCCCATGCAGTTGTTGCGTAACGGCAGGGCCTTGATGTTTGCGGCATTGTTTCTGGTTATGACGCTGTTCACAGGTGCCGCCATGGCCTTGACCGGCACAGCCTTTCTCGAAGAGCGGAATATTGCCTGGGAGGCTCATCTCGGTGGCTTCATCGCAGGCCTGATTCTATTTTACCTTTTGGACAAAAAACCATTCCGCAAATGAGAAAAGCATGTTAGCTTTTTCAAAATTATCGCTGTTGAATGGGAGGCAGGCATGGCCGTTTCACATATTCTAAGCGTCAAGGGTCGCAACGTGTTTACTGTGCGCCCATCTGACACGGTTAATGCCGTGGCAAAACTTCTGGGCGAAAAGCGCATTGGCGCAGTTGTGGTAACCGATGACAAAGGCCACATCGCAGGCATCGTGTCAGAGCGTGATGTGGTCAAGCACATCGCCCTGGAAGGGGCAGGGGTGCTGAAGAAAATGGCCTCTGACATCATGACCCGAAATGTCCACACCTGCCAGGATGGCGACAGCGAGCAGGAATTGATGGCACTGATGACCACCAGACGCATCCGCCATTTGCCGGTTGTAAAATCCGGCAAGCTGGATGGAATGATTTCTATCGGCGATGTGGTGAAGTTCAGAATTGAAACGATTGAGCGCGAAGCCGAGGATATGAAGGCTTATATAGCTGGGGCGGCTTAAGCACCGTCAGTCGAACGTCAAGCCGTCACTTTCCACCCGCCGATAAAAACAACTTCTCCGCCCGGTGTGGCATGCATTGCCTTTGCCTTGGGCTTCAACTCTAATAAGCAAGCAATCCTGATCGCAATCGACGCGAATTTCCACGACTTTGAACGTCTCACCAGACATCTCGCCCTTCATCCACAGCTTCTGCCGTGATCTGCTCCAGAAGTGGATAAACCCGGTCTCGCGCGTCTTGGCAAAAGCCTCGGCGTTCATATGAGCGAACATCAGAACCGCATTGGCCGATGCATCAACAATGATTGCACCCAGCAAGCCGCGGTCATCAAATTTCAGTTTGAGTTCAGTGCTTTCGTCAATGTTCATGACTCATCACTTAAACTGAAAATATCAAATCGTAAACGGCTCACGCGGTGCCCGCACCTGTTCCATGAAACGGGCTTGCAGCATCGGGTTGGTCTTGAATTCGCCATTGAACTGCGTGGTAACCGTAGCAACACCGGATTTTTGTACGCCGCGCATCGACATGCAGGTGTGAACAGCTTCCAGCATCACCGCCACGCCGCGTGCGCCGAGGTTCTCGAATATGGCTTCGGCAATCTGCGCCGTCATGGTTTCCTGGGTTTGCAGGCGTTTTGCAAACGTATCGACCACACGGGCAATTTTCGAAATGCCAACAACGCCGCCATTGGGCAAATAGGCCACGTGCGCTCGGCCAAAGAACGGCGCAATGTGATGTTCACAATGTGAGGTGAATGAAATGTCGCGCAGCAGCACCATATCATCGTAGCCGCTGACTTCCTCGAACACACGATCGAGGATCTCACCCGGGTTTTCGGCGTAGCCTGCGAAATATTCTTTATAGGCCTTTGTTACCCGACGCGGCGTGTCGAGCAGTCCTTCGCGGGTTGGGTCGTCACCAGCCCAAGCAAGCAGTGTGCGCACGGCAGCCTCAGCTTGTTCTTGTGTCGGTTTGTCCATAGACAAAGAAAGAGGGGAATGAAGCACTTTAACGTCCATGGGCTGTTGTCCTTGCGTATATTGTTTCCGGAACTCCACACTACGGCTTCTTGCCGCCCATGGATCAGGGAGCTGTCACTTTCAGAAAGCATTCCCGCTTCCTATATCTTGGACTATGATGTCCAAAAATTGACGTTTCCGCCGAGAGATATGATCATGATCAACGACGTTTACAATAAAAAGATTCTGACCCTTGCAGCCGACATTCCGCATCTGCGACGCCTTGAAGCACCTGATGCGACCGCGGTGGCGCATTCGAAGCTCTGCGGATCGAAAGTCACCGTTGACGTGAAAATGAAAGACGGCGTGGTGACGGACTTTGGTCACGACGTAAAAGCCTGTGCGCTGGGGCAGGCGTCATCGTCGATCATGGCACGGCATGTGGTGGGGTCAACACCTTCTGAAATGAAAACCGTGCGCGAGCAGATGTATCGCATGCTCAAGGAAGAAGGCGCACCTCCCGTTGGCAAATGGCAAGACTGCGAAGCCTTGCTGCCGGTCCGCGATTATAAGGCACGTCACGCTTCAACTTTGTTGACCTTCGATGCAGTTGTCGATGCCATCAACCAGATCGAAGCAAGGCAGGGAGCTGCCGCGTGAGCGCCAAGATGCCGAAGTCAGTTGTCGCCATCGAAAGCATAACACGCACAGGGTCGCGTTACCCCGCACCCCATAACGAACCCTGCATGAATCGCACCAAGCACATTCTGGGAAATCAGTTTGGCCTTGATCAGTTTGGTGTCAACCTTGCGGTTCTGGAACCGGGTGTTTGGTCATCACAGCGACATTGGCACGAGAAGGAAGATGAATTCATTTATGTGCTGGAAGGTGAAGTGATACTGGCGGATGATTCAGGTGATCAAGTGTTGAGCGCAGGAATGTGCGCAGGCTTCAAGGCTGGTAATGGCAACGGGCATTGCTTGAAAAACATGAGTGACAAGCGCGTGGTATATCTGGAAGTAGGTTCACGCTCAGCAGATGAAGTCGCGTACTACAGTGACATTGACATGATGGTAACTGTATCGGGCGGAAAGCAAAAATATACAAAGAAGGATGGGAGTGAATTTTGAGGCCTTTACCGAAACTCCAAATCCGCAGCATCATACATCGGCGCCAAAACCACATAGGCCAATGCGCAGCCTGCAAGTCCCAGTAACAACGGCCAGAAGAAACTAAAACCCAAATAAATCGCTGCGGCGGAGACAAAACACCCCGTAGCCGTTCCTGCATCCCATCCACCTTCGGCCAAGATGTGATAGCGGAGCGGGCAGGGTGATTGTCTGGACATGTTGTACATGCGCGAATTGAAGGCCGTGGCATAAGGCGGCCATGCGATTGCCGCTGCTGCGTTGGCGAGTACGGCACTCCACACGGCACTGTACCCGACAGCTCGGCACAACACGGCGATCGACAACAGTCCTATGCCAAACTGCAAGGCGCGCTTGCCTTTACCAAGATCAATCGACCTGCCAACGAACAGCCCCATCACTGCACCAACAATCCCGGCAAAAGCCAAGGCCCCGCCGTAGGACGCGTAGCTGGACTTCAGTGTGATGAAAAGCGCGATCAACCAGGTGAAATGGAAACTGCCGGAGCGAATGCCGTCGGCGAACATGGCTTTCAAAGCCGGCAACTTCGCCTCAGGTGGCACGGATGCGACCTGCGCCACAAAAATGTCGGGCCCAAAGGCAATTGGAATCGCCGATGCGGCCATGCACAACCCGACAATGGAAAACGCAACCAGCGGACTGAAAAACGTCAGCATCAGGCCGCTGGCAAGAGGCGCAATAATGCCAATGATCATGCCAATGAACTCGATGCCACCCACCTGCGACCCACTATGTTCGCTGTTGCCGATCAGGGCCACGTAAGCGTGATAATTCGTCCAGTAAAAACTGCTGCTGATGGCCCACAGCATGAGATAAGCCACCAACAACGGCCCAACTTCGGAAACTTGCGAAAGCACCGGATAGGTTAGGGCTTCAACCAGAATACCCAGAATAAGTGCTTGCCTGAGGCCGATGCGTTTGGCGACGGGCAGCACAGCGTTTCGGAAAATCAGGCGGCTGGCAAACATTCCGCCAATGCATAACAATACGATGGGTATCGCAATCCCCTCTTTCAGCAGATAGATGAACGCAAATGCCTCACCGCCATGCATGGCGATAGCCTGCAATGCCGAATGAGCATAAATCAGATTGAACGTCTTGTTCTTGAAGAATCCCATGCTTCGACGCTCTATCGCGTTTCCAGCCAAAACCCAAATACCGTGCTTGACAGGGCAGATATGCCGCTCTAATCACCGCGCAACATTTAGCGGAAGTAGCTCAGTTGGTTAGAGCGCCGCCCTGTCACGGCGGAG